>JAIPFG010000010.1 GCA_021736745.1 Pseudomonadales bacterium | reverse complement strand
CAGTCAAATTGAAGGCTGGGCGCAGGATATGGCAAACATCCTCAATCCGGTTTTTGAACAGAGAAAAAGAAAGGGAATGGTTAAAGCCTGTCATGGCGACTTGCATTTAGGGAACATCACCTTATTTAATGGCAAAGTCACTCTGTTTGATTGCATTGAATTCAACGACAGCTTCCGCTGGATTGACGTCATGAGTGAAGCCGCCTTTTTCATAATGGACCTCGAGGACCGCGGTTTACCTACCTTAGCGAATCGTTTCCTCAATGCCTACCTTGAACAGACAGGCGACTATAGCGGCTTGCGGGTATTAAATTTTTACAAATCTTATCGTGCGGTCGTTCGCGCCAAAGTAGCGCTGTTTAATCTCTACAATGAAAACCTGAGCGACGGGCAGCGTGATCAAATCTTCAAACAATATCGCAGCTATATGCAGCTGGCTGAACACTACATGGAAATTCCCAACCGCTATATTTTGCTGATGCACGGTTTTTCCGGTTCCGGGAAAACCTCCGTTAGCACGGCTTTAGTCGATCAGTTAGGCGCCATTCGTTTACGTTCAGATGTTGAACGAAAAAGATTATTCGACACCAATACCAAGCAACAGGCTGGCATCAATGATGGCATCTATAGTCACCGCGCCAGTGAAAAGACTTTCGACCATTTGGTCAGTATCGCCGAACAGGTATTGTTCTCAGGCCATGCCGTGATAGTCGATGCGACCTTTCTGCAACAGGCTTATCGTGACCTTTTCCACCAACTGGCGGAAAACTGTGGTGTGCCACTGCAGATTGTTTCCTGTGAATTGGATGACACAGAAATACGCGCACGCCTTCAGCAGCGTCAAGCCACCGGAACCGATCCTTCGGATGCCACGATTGAGGTCTATGAAGCACAATTACTCAGCGCTGAGCCATTGAACGAAGAAGAATTGAAGTACACCCACCATATCAACACGGCATCGATGGAAGATACGCAACGCTTTATCGAAATGATCCAGGCTCATTAACGACAACTACTTAAGCTGTTTATGTGTCCCGTCGCAAAAAGGCGGTGAATCCGTTTGCTTACAACCGCAAAAATAGAGGGTTTCGGCCTTTGTCGCCTTAAACTTTATTGGCTCAAAATCCGTCTCTCGATGCGAGCCATCACAGAAGGGTTGTTTCCCACTTAATCCACATTGACACCAAAAATAGGTTTTATCAGGCTCCACCTCTACTGCAAAAGGGGTTTTCGCCGCGACGTTTGGATTCGACATAACTATCTTTCCTCCGGTGAAGGCCTGATCACCTGACTCTTATCATGTTCTCAATTTTTTTTGAATCGGTTTTAACTGTTTCAATTCGTAATACGCGGGAAAATAACGATACAGAAATTGCGTTAATTTACTCACCTTGGAATGCACGATCAGGCGTTTCTTTTTCCGCGCACCATTAAAGACCGCCTCCGCCACATCATTAGGTGACGCCATGATTTTACTTCTTTCCACCTCAATAATCTGACCATCACCTGATAGCATATGTTTACGTAAGTCCGTTTCAGTTTTTCCTGGACAGGCAATCATCACATGCACACCATCGTTCAGTAGTTCTGCCCGTAATGAGTTGAACAAACCATGCAGTGCATGTTTGCTGGCGGCATAACCGCTGAGACAAATCATCGGTGAGTAGCCAAATACGCTACTCATGGTAATAATCATACCCTTGCGCTGTATCAGAGACGATAAGGCGGCCTTAGTGCAGTTGAGTGTGCCGAAAAAATTGACTTCCATCACCCGCCGAATCACGTCCGTACTCGTTTCACTGAACAGGCTGTGGTGGCCAATCCCCGCATTATTAACCAACACATCGATGCCACCAAAGCGATCTTCGATTTCACGCACTGCCTGGAGACAGCGCTCTTTATCGACGATATCGCAAACAATACTCATGACCTCAACACCGGAACGCTCAACCTGATTTTGTACCGCCAGTAATTGCTCCTGATCTAAATCGATCAACACAATTCGGGCTCCTGACTTGGCGAAACGCCATGAAAGGGCTCGGCCAATCCCGCCGGTAGCCCCCGTGACCACTACTACCTTATATTTAAAGTCATATTCCATCCTGCCCCCTTTTTGGAATATTGTGGTACTGAGATTTTTCTGATGTACCCGCATTCACGACTTTTTAATACTGACTGACGATTAAAAATATTTATGACGCGTTTTTCGGCAAAAAATTAACTCAACATACTGATTTACTAAAGAAAACTTTATTTTTTTACCCACTTTCAACGCCGCCAGATTAACTAAATGAATTTTTCAACAGTCTGTTAAAGAATAGACGGGTTAATTGATGATAATATTACCGCCTTATTTAGCAACAGAAAAATGAGGTTTAATTTATGCCCGCCTATCGCTCAAAAACATCCACTGCCGGACGCAATATGGCTGGCGCCCGTGCACTGTGGCGCGCTACCGGAATGAAAGATGCGGATTTTCATAAGCCTATTGTCGCCATCGCCAATTCCTTCACCCAATTTGTGCCTGGTCACGTACACCTTAAGGACATGGGCCAACTGGTTGCCAGAGAAATCGAAAAAGCAGGCGGTGTGGCGAAAGAGTTTAACACTATCGCCGTCGATGACGGCATTGCCATGGGCCATGATGGCATGCTCTACAGCCTGCCCAGCCGCGATATTATTGCGGACTCTGTGGAATATATGGTCAATGCCCACTGCGCTGATGCCCTTATCTGTATTTCCAACTGCGATAAAATCACTCCCGGCATGCTGATGGCCGCCATGCGTTTAAATATTCCCGTTATCTTTGTTTCCGGCGGCCCGATGGAAGCAGGTAAAACCCGTTTGTCCGAACACAAAATTGACCTGATCGATGCGATGGTGATGGCGGTTGACGACAAAGCCACCGATGCAGACGTTGCTGAGATTGAACGCAGTGCCTGTCCTACCTGCGGCTCCTGTTCCGGCATGTTCACCGCTAACAGCATGAACTGCCTCACCGAAGCCTTGGGGTTGTCATTGCCGGGCAACGGCACTGTTGTTGCAACACACGCGGACAGAAAGCGACTTTTTGAAGAGGCCGGTCATCGGATTGTGGAACTATGTCAACGCTATTATGAGCAAGACGACGAATCCGTCCTGCCACGCACCATTGGCGCCTTTGAAGCCTTCCAGAACGCGATGACCCTGGATATTGCTATGGGCGGCTCCACCAATACAATATTACACCTCTTAGCGATTGCCCAGGAAGCCGAGCTGGATTTCACCATGAAAGACATCGACGCGTTATCCCGCAAGATTCCACAGCTTTGTAAGGTCGCACCCAATACTCCCGAATATCATATCGAAGACGTCCACCGCGCAGGCGGCATTATGGGTATTCTCGGAGAGTTGGATCGCGCCGGATTGCTTCATTCTGAATTACCAACAGTGCACAGCAAGACCCTTAAAGACGGACTGGATGAATGGGACATCATGCGCAACCCCTCTGCCGAAGTAGCAAAATTCTATAGTGCAGGCCCGGCGGGTATTCCTACCCAGATCGCATTTAGCCAAAGCACCCGCTGGCCAAGCCTGGATAATGACCGCGCCAAGGGCTGTATCCGCTCCCTTGAAAATGCCTATAGTCTGGAAGGAGGACTCGCGGTGCTTTACGGTAATATCGCCGAAGATGGATGCGTGGTAAAAACCGCTGGTGTCGACGATTCCATTTTAGTTTTCGAAGGGCCTGCCCATGTGGTCGAAAGCCAGGACGAAGCGGTTGAGAACATACTCAAAGACCAGGTAAAAGCAGGCGATGTTGTCGTCGTTCGCTACGAGGGTCCGCGCGGTGGCCCCGGCATGCAGGAAATGCTCTACCCCACTTCCTATATCAAATCGAAAGGTCTTGGTAAAGCCTGTGCCTTGCTCACGGATGGCCGTTTTTCCGGCGGTACCTCTGGGCTTTCCATCGGTCACGTTTCCCCTGAAGCTGGTGCTGGTGGCGCGATTGGCCTGATTCGAAATGGTGACCGCATCAAAATCGACATCCCGAATCGTACTATTAATGTTTTAATCAGCGATGAGGAATTAGCGGCCCGCCGAGCGGAGCAGGACCAGAAAGGCTGGAAACCTGTTAAAGCGCGACCGCGCAAGGTATCTGCCGCACTCAAAGCCTATGCTCTATTGGCTACTAGTGCAGACAAGGGGGCCGTTAGGGATTTGTCGAAGTTGGGTTAATCGACCGTTTCTTTAGGAACCGGAGTCAATCTTGACTCCGGTTTAATAAACCCAAAGTCGTAACTGCGACTTGATTTTACCAAAGATTGCGCAGAAAACCGCTCGCTGAGGTACGGTTTTCTTTAACAACTCATTTCGCATTGTCTGTGACGACAGTTACAATGCGGCCCAAACAATTAAGCAAAACAGCATTAACTAGCGAATCCAAAGATTCTTCCGGAATTCGGTAGGCTACTAAGGACTGCTAAAACGAGTTTTCATGCAAACATTTCATTTTGATAAATTTACTACCCGCCAGCTATGTCTGTTCGGCTCAATTCTGAGCCTTGTGTTATCCATGGCAAGTATTTTACAAAACAAGGTTCTGCACTACGATTCTCTGTTATACCTGGAAACGGCAACCACCTATCTTGATTCCGGTCTCGATGCAGCTATTGATGTCTATCCTTGGCCATTCCTATCCATACTGATTGCCACTTTACATCAAGTCACCGGACTTTCATTACTTGCCACCGGACATTTATTGATCACCTTGCTGTATATGGCGATAACTTGCACCTTCATCATACTAGTGCGAGATCTTGGTGGCACTACCCGCGCACAGCTGATTGCGGCTATTCTAATTCTGATCTTTCCCACCTTTAATGACTATCGTGTTTATATTATCCGCGATCCGGGTTATTGGTTCTGTATCCTTTTATCCCTCCAACAGCTCGTCTTATTAACTCGTCAGCACAGCATTAAATCCGCATTCGGATGGGCTATATCAGTGTCTCTGGCAACGGCCTTTAGATCAGAAGGAATATTTATTGCCGTGTTTGCCCCCCTCGCACTATTACTAACGAAGAACTCAACCATTCAGGAAAGCTTCAAACAAACAGCCCTGAGCTATGGTCTATTATGCGTAATTTGCATTGTCCTCATCGCTGGCTTATCAATTACAACCGCTGCATCGGCAGATAAATACCGCTTGTATATAGAGCTGATTAATCTCCCCCAGTTTTTTGGGCAACTCATCGATAATCTGTCCATAACCATTGACCAATTATCTATTGCAGTGGCGAATAGATATACCGCTGACGATATGAGAGCCATCTATTTGTCTGGTCTATTAGGATTACTGGCCTTTGCGACGATTCATTCACTGACCCTGCCATTTCTGGGTCTCATGATTTGGCAGCACAAACAATATAGGGCAATTTTCACTCATTTTCATCAAGCACCAATCGTTGTCTATTTAGTAACGATTATCTTTTATTTGTGCCTGTTTACCTTCAAACAACAATTTGTTTCCGACCGCTTCTTTTTGACATTCGCCTTCATACTTTTATTACCACTCCCCCTTATCTTGGAATCGCTCCTCTTTGAGCCTCGAACAGAACGCTTCACCTGGGGAAGAATTCTGGTGTGCCTATTACTGATTTATCAGTTACTGGACAGCATCATCAGCACGGGCGCATCAAAAGCCTACATTACTTCAGCAACACTCTGGATTAATGAACATAAGCAAGCGGATTCATACGTTGTTTCCAACCAGGAACACATAGGCTACTTCGCTGGCGGAAGCCTAAGCCAATCTTTTAAACACAACACGTTAGCCTTAGTAGAAGCCAATCAACTCAAATCAGTCGATATCGTTGCGCTACAAGTCAGGCATAAACAAAAGGATCGCCTAGAGCGCATACAAAAATTACAACAGGACGGCACTCTAATTCCATTGAAAACATTTGCCAATAAGAAACAGGATCAGGTACTGGTCTTTAAACTGAACCATAACTCGGACCATTCTCATTAGCCTTAAAAATATGAGCATCAAGCAAAGCAAACCAGATCAAGGTAGGCATACATTTGACTTTTTAGTATGTATTACTTACAGTATGTATATCTAATTATAGTTAAAATTTATTAGCACTATAGGTGTAAAGAGATGACCGACCACAAAATGTATGATTTTGTCGCCGGAGATATTGTACGCTACAGGGAAAAAACCTATCAGGTTCACGAAAATCTAGGGATGTCCGGCCTGGTTGCCGAGTACCCTTCACCAGAGGTCATGCTGGTGGTTGTCACCTGGGATGATGACTATGTAAAAACCGGCAACGAACCCCTTGCGGATACCAGTTCCTGTGGTAGCTGTACCAGTACCGATTGTAGTTCTTCGCCTTTGGCACCACCAAAAGCGAATCCACAAGAACCGGTACCTTTACGCTTTCTGGATTCCAATCCACCTGCCAAAAAGTAGTGTCGGATAACGGCTACCGCTTGCCTTTATGCCTATTCTTTCATCTCCGGTAATGAGTGCGCGATACCCTTATGGCAGTCAATACAGGTTTGTCCCTGCTCAAAACCGTTGATGTGTTGCTTAACCGCTCGTCGACCCTGCTCCATGTAATCCATTGACTCATAATCGTGGCAGTTACGGCATTCCCGTGAGTCTGTCTTTTTCATGGTATCCCATACGTGCTGGGCAAGCTCCAGTCTCTTTGCCTCAAACTTTTCAGGTGTGTTAATGCTGCCTAGCGCCTTGTGCAATAATTCATTGGAAGCACGAATCTTACGAATAACCTTATGCTGCCACTCTTTTGGAACATGGCAATCCGGGCAGGTTGCACGCACCCCTGTACTGTTGGAATAGTGCACTGTGTCCTGATATTCGATAAAGACATTTTCCTGCATCTCGTGACAGGAAATGCAAAAAGACTCCGTATTCGTTAGTTCCAAAGCCCAGTTAAACCCGCCCCAGAAAATAATCCCAGCAGCGACACCACCGACAAGTAGCGTCGTCGCTGAAAATCCGGCCAGGTATTTGCTTAGTTTTCCTTTATTGTTACCAGTCATTGTTAAACTCGCTTATAGGAAAGGTTTATCGTTTCGGTTACGTTACGCCATTGTCAGGCTATTCCTTAACTGAGTGCAGAGGTTCAAATTCATTTTGCACGAGCGGCGCAGCATCCGTTTGCGGCACATGGCATTGAGTACAGAAATAGCGCCGCGCCGCGACATCGGCCATTACATTGGCCGTGCGGTCTGCAAAGTGGGTTTGACTGATTTTTGTCGCGCCCGCCTTTTTATAAGTGGTCCAGCTGTGGCAGCTTAAACATTTATTGGTTTTGAGATTGATTTTATAACCCTTGATACTGTGAGGAACTAACGGCGGTTGTTGTATAAAGTCCCTGGGGATCGGATCACGATCCTTGGCCCAATTGCGAATTTCCGGTTCTTTGGAATCGGCACCCAACGCCAACTCCCCCCGTAGTGATTTCACTTCTTCCTGGGCTATTGTCGGGGATACAGGTGCAATCAACCCCAAGACCAGTACTAGGCTTAAAGCAAATGACTTGCTCATGACGTAACCTCCATCTGATGAATTTCATGTGTATTAGGTTTTTTAGAAAATCGTGTGGTAAAACTAAAGACGTTCTTATCACAAACATCGATACAGCGGGCACAATGAGTGCAGTTACCGGAAAAGATGACGGGGCTGGTCTGTTTTTCACCCTTTAGTGCGGGTTTTATCACCTGAGTTTCGGGACAGACAGTAAAACAGTCCATACAGTCATCACAGTGTTCCCGCCTTACAGCTCCGATACGAACTAAGCTGATATAACCCAGCAGACTGTAAAATGCGCCGACAGGACATAGATGCCGACACCAGCCACGTTGGCTTAAGCACAAATCGAACAGAAATATTGCCAGCACAACAACCCATACTGCGCCTATACCGAAAATAATTCCGCGGAACAAGAGTGATACCGGGTTAACTAGCTCCCAGACAAGAGCGCCGGTGAGCAGCGGCAGGACAAATGTCAGCACCAATATCCAGTAGCGCGTGGCACGATTTAATTTGATCCGATTGGCTTTAATCTGCAAACGTCGACGTAGCCATTCCGCCGTATCTGTCACCATGTTGACAGGACAAACCCAGGAACAATAAAGTCTACCGCCGACTAAAAGATAAAAAACTAGGACAATGGCGGCCCCGGCAAATGCGGTCGCTTCTGCGACGTGCCCAGTCGCCAGAGTTTGCAGCAACACATACGGATCGGTCAGCGGCAGAGTGCCCAGGGTTAAACTGGATGCCAAGTTGCCTTTGACCAACCAGAAACCGGTTAATGGCCCTACTAGAAAAATACCCAGCACCAGCAGCTGGGAAGTACGGCGCAACAACAACCACCGGTGAGCCGCAAACCAGCCCTGATGACGCCATTTATTTTCTCCGGGATGATTCAGCGTCATTGTGGTAACTCCGCTTGTCCCCGTTTCAAAGTTTCCAGAGGATCGCTGGAAAAGGGCGTTTCACTGCTTTCGTTAATTAAACCACGCCCACCATGTTCGTATTCCATTCCCTTCGGCAGATAATATTCATGTGCTTCTTCTCCCGTGACTAAGCTGCCTCCCGCCTTACGCTTTTCCTCCCAGCCCAGACGGTAATGTTCAGCCGCCCGACCCTTAGCGAGTGACAGCGGCAGTACTTTAATGGCCGCTTCTGGTAGCACGCAGGCATACTCACACTTGCCGCAACCGGTGCATGCGCCGGAATGCACAGTAGGTATAAACAACGCATGTTTGCCACTACGAGGATTGTGCAACATCTCTAAGGTGATGGCTTTATCTATCGCGGGACAGACGCGGTAACACACATCGCAACGTAACCCCAAAAGATTCAGACAGGTTTCATGATCCACCAAGGTCGCTAACCCCATGCGTGCATCATCAATATTCGTCAACGAATGATCGAGAGCGCCGGTGGGGCAAGCCGCAACACAGGGGACATCCTCACACATCTCACAAGGAACCTTTCTGGCGACAAAATACGGCGTTCCAGTAACGACCGCTTCACCCAGTTTTGACAATCCCAACGTGCCATAGGGACAGTCGCGCACGCACAGCCCGCACCGAATACAGGCGCTGGAAAACTCCTCCTCAGTAATAGCTCCCGGTGGGCGCAAAGCCGTTGCGGGCATAGAGCGAGTCTGTTTGCTATAAATAACTAAGCCCATACCCAACAGACCAATGCCACAGGCTGTCTTCGCCGTCTCGCTAATAAACCGACGCCGATTGAGCATGCTTGGATGAGTGCGGCTATTCATCGCTCAAAGGATCCTGTCTTTCCTATACGACCTTAGTGACTTTACAGGCACACTTTTTAAAGTCCGTCTCTTTTGAAATCGGACAGGTTGCATCCAAGGTGAGCTTGTTCACCAAACGGCTCGCGTCGAACCAGGGGATAAACACCAAGCCTTCCGGGGGACGGTTACGACCGCGCGTTTCAACTCTTAAGGTGATGTGACCACGTGGTGTTTCACATTTGGCATTCATGCCCCGACGTAATCCGCGTTTTTCGGCATCTTTTGGATGCATAAAGACCACCGCATCCGGAAACGCTTTATGTAACTCAGGTACCCGCTGTGTCATAGAACCGGAATGCCAATGCTCCAGTACTCGTCCGGTACAAAGCCACAGATCAAATTCTTCGTTAGGAGACTCTGCCGGCGGCTCATAGGGCAAGGCAATAATCCATGCTTTACCGTCCGGTTTTCCATAGAATTTTATGCCTTCACCAGCCTTCACAAAGGGATCATAACCTTCCCGATAGCGCCACAAGGTTTCCTTACCATCTACCACAGGCCAGCGCATACCTCGAACCTTATGATACTGATCAAATTCGCCAAGTTGATGGCCTGTTTTAGGGCCTTCGGCGGCAAAACGGCGGTATTCTTCATAGAGACCTTTTTGCAGATAGAACCCAAAATCAGCCATTTCATGGTTACCGTAAACATTACCCTCGTTATCCGTCACTTTTTGCAAGGGGAACTGATTGACTTGGCCGTTTTTATACAAAACCTCATAAAGCGTCTTGCCACGATATGAAGGATTTGCCGCCAATATGGCTTCAGGCCACACTTCCTCCGTTTTGAAACGCTTGGAAAACTCCACCAGTTGCCACAGATCCGATTTGGCTTCACCGGGAGCATCAACCTGCTGCCGCCAAAACTGCGTGCGCCTTTCAGCATTGCCATAAGCGCCTTCTTTCTCCACCCACATCGCTGTCGGTAGAATCAAATCAGCCGCCATCGCCGTGACTGTCGGGTAAGGATCGGATACCACAATAAAATTATCCGGATTGCGATAACCGGGGTACCCTTCTTCATTCATGTTGGCAGCGGCTTGCATGTTGTTAGTACACATCACCCAATAGGCATTGAGCTTGCCATCCTTTAACATACGGTTTTGTAACGCTGCGTGATAGCCGACTTTACCGTTAAGCAGACCTTCGGGTAACTTCCAAACCTGTTCGGAAAAAGTACGATGGCCTGGGTTTGCTACCACCAGGTCCGCTGGCAAGCGATGGGCAAAGGTGCCCACTTCCCGTGCCGTACCACAGGCAGATGGCTGCCCCGTGAGAGAGAAGGGTCCATTTCCCGGTTCGGAAATTTTACCGGTCAACAAGTGCACGTTATACATGAGATTATTGACCCAGGTGCCACGGCTGTGTTGATTAAAGCCCATGGTCCAGTAGGACACGACTTTTCGGCTGGGATCGGCATATAGCTCGGCGAGTCCCTGCAGGTCTTTCTTCGGCACACCACTGAGTTCAGAAACGGAATCAAGATCATATTGGGCGACAAAAGCTTTGAATTCTTCAAAGTTCATATCGCTCATTGCACCCGCTTTATCCGCATTCTTAGCCGCTTTTTCCAAGGGATGATCGGGACGCAGGCCATAGCCGATATCCGTCATTCCAACTTTAAAATTGACATGCTTTTGCAGAAATTCTTTATTTACCTTACCGGACTGAATGATGTGATTGGCAATATAGTTAAGAATTGCCAAGTCAGTTTGTGGTTTAAAAACAATACCGCGATCCGCTAACTCGAAGTTGCGGTTTTTGAAGACCGATAACACCGTCACCTTTACGTTATCGCCCGTCAGCCGGCGATCAGTGAGACGCGACCAAAGAATGGGGTGCATCTCCGCCATATTTGCCCCCCAAAGAACAAACTCATCGGCGTGCTCCAGATCGTCATAACAGCCCATCGGTTCGTCCGCGCCAAAGGTACGAATAAAGCCCGCTACCGCAGAGGCCATGCAATGCCGTGCGTTCGGGTCGATATTGTTACTGCGAAAACCAGCCTTATATAATTTCGACGCAGCATAACCTTCCCACACTGTCCACTGGCCAGAGCCGAACATACCGACACTCGAAGTGAGCTGATCGGCTGGTTTGCCTTCGTTATTTTTTAAATCCTTGGCAAGTGCTGTTTTCCATTTTTCAGCCATCACGTCAAAAGCTTTATCCCAGCTAATCGGAGTAAATTCACCTTCCTTGTCATATTCACCATCCGTCATGCGCAATAGAGGCGTCTTTAACCGGTCTTTGCCGTACATAATCTTGGAAAGAAAATAACCTTTGATACAGTTCAACCCTCTGTTTACCGGGGCATCCGGATCACCCTGAGTCGCCACAACCCTACCATCCTTGGTGCCGACCAGCACACTACAGCCGGTACCACAGAATCGGCAGGGCGCTTTGTCCCAGCGAATTTTAGCTTCATTATCTACCATCGCCCGAGCACCGGGGATGGTTATCCCGGCCGCCGTCGCCGTTGCTGCAATGGCATTGGTTTTAATGAAGTCGCGTCGGTTAATTTTCATTGTTGCGCCTCCTGATGATTATCATCAAAGTATTGGTATACAAGTGAAGTGGATAAAACGTGATTAATTTGTTCGATTTGGTTGAGCGTATCGCCCGTTTGTTGGCGTGTTTCCTTCTCCAGCGTCAGGACAATGCGTCCATCATCAGTGACGGCATGTACCTCAACACCTGGTTCCGCCTCAAGATGGGAACAAACCATACCTCTGTATTCCGGTTGCGCATGCACCAACACACCACAGACATTTATGACAGACATCGTTTTTCTCCCTCAGTACTGTCCTTGAATTTCATTGCATCCACCGGACAGGGTTTCAGACAAAACCCGCAACCAGTGCATTTTGATTCATCAATCATAGGGGTAGACACCCCACGGGATTCAATTTTGAACAGGATCGCTTGTTCGTCGCAGGCATCGCCACAGGCGCGACAGGTCACGCCATGGAGCGAAATACAGCTATCGGAAACAGTCGCCAAAAGCCCCCAAGGACGGGCATTTTCTTGTTTAACCAAGGCGGCTTCGGTACAGACTTCTACACATTGTCCACAAAAGACGCAGCCGCTGATGTGGAAATCAATTTCGGGAAATCCGCCGCTTCCTTTTTTCAGAATATGCTCGGGGCAGTGTCGGACACACTCAGAACAGCGTGTGCAAATTTCAATAAACTTTGGCTCAAGCAAAGCCCATGGAGGACGAATCGGGTCGCCCTGCTTAGCCATAAAACCTCTGAAAAATTGTCGTCGGTTGACCGTCATGCAATTTGCCAGATGATGAATCCGTTCATTGATTATGAGAGATTGCCATCATGCATTCTCTTTCATTTTCAGCAATTCTTTACCACAAAAACCGCTTTCTCCCAGCTCCCGTTTCGGCAGTAACTCCGAGTTGGATTAAGCTTCTCAAGCTGAATATAATCTTCGGGATATCGATTCGATTGATCGAAATCAAATTTTTGGATTTTGAATATCGGGGGCTCGGTGGGCGTTACCACCTTGGGGGTACGGAACGTGATCCAACAAAAACCCTATAATCCATAAGGTTATAAGTGATTATAAAATAATCTATCGGTTATTTATCGAGGAAGAGGTCTTTAGAGGTATGCTTTCTGCCATTTCTCCGTTGGCGGTAATTTAACTTCCTTAATGGTTGGCCCGTTAGGGCCTTGAAAATCTCATCAGGGCTGAGAGATTTCAATAACCATCACAGATGTGATGGCCTTCAAAATCTTTTTCGCTGGTCGGATAGTCTAATTTCGGCATCATGCCTTGTGCCATTTCACCACATTCCTGAGCGGCTTTCAGGTTTCTATCCTGCGACATTTCCAGACCAAATTTAATCGCTGTCGCCTGCGCCTCGCTAGGCTTATTGGCCTGACAGAGAGACTTGATTTGTGATTCCATCGCTTGTGCCTTTTGTCCCAATGCCAATAATGCCTGCTGATCAACCTTGGCAAAACAGGCTTGCATTTGCTGCGCCTGCTGCATCATTTGCATCATCTGTTCCTGAGTCATTCCGGAGGGTTGTGCCTGCGTGAAACAGGGTGTCAACAGTATGGGAAGAACCGCTGCCATTGGTCTTTTCATCTGAACGATCCTTATTAAAAATTCATTTCAGAAGTTGTAAGATTACTCCGCCACATTCCCTTCGGCAAGATGGGAACAGGCTTGCATTGACCCGGAGGTGAACCATCTGAAAGATACATGAGAAAGGTCATGTGTTGTTTTCCTTTATTTTAAGCAGGATGTTCAACACTCAGCGGCTATTTCCCTTTGTTATCTCAACCTATCCAACACAACGAAACTGTATTCGTAAGGATTATCGCCTTCAGGATCAAAATCTTCCCTCCCTACTTCTTGCCATTCGTTGCGGTCGTATTTAGGGAAATAAGTATCGCCCCTCACATGTGCATGAACTTCTGTGAGATATATCCGGTCTGCTATCGGCAAGGTCAGTGCGTATATCTGTGCACCACCCATCACGATAGCTTCCGACGAGCCATCAATTAGAGCAATATTTTCTGCCAACTCAAGGGCCTCTTCGACAGAGGATACTGTACTGCATCCCTCAAAATCGGCACCTGGGTCACCGCTAATCACAATATTGGTTCTGCCCGGTAATGGTTTACCGATCGACTGATGGGTTTTACGCCCCATAATAATCGGCTTACCCATGGTAATTGCCTTAAAGTATTTAAGGTCGTTGGGAAGGTGCCAGGGCAAATTATTATTGATCCCGATCACACGGTTTTCAGCCATAGCAACGATTAAAGACAACCTCACCGTTCTTCACCCTCATAGTGGTTCGCACCGAGTGGTGCATCAAAAAAACCCCTTTCGGGGGAGTGGGGCAAGGATAACGGATTCAAGACAGCCCGTCATCCGATGATGATTTTCTATGCCCTTTTTTTATGGGAGCGGATTAGGCTTTAGTCTCGTCATCCCTTCACGAAGACCGACCTTATTGAGCAATTTGCTGAAGCTGCTTAATCGCTCGATTATGCGGATGCGCAAAGATAAGTTGTGAAGCCAACGCTCCCAACAATGCTAAAAACATATCCCATTGGGTATCCCATCCATCACCTTGAGTCCCGAGAAAATCAACAGAGGCTTCTTCGGCAGCAATCGCTGTCCACCATTCAAGCATTTCATAAAAGGCGCTAAAGGCGAGGCAAATGGAGGTAACAATATAAAACAGCCATTTGCCCGGTTCTAACGGCGAGCGCCTCAATAATATTTCACGCGCCAAAATAGCGGGGATAAATCCCTGAGCAATATGCCCAATGCGATCATAGTGATTACGTGGAAAATCGAACCAGTCTTGCATCCAAAATCCCAGAGGTACGCGGGCATAAGTATAATGAGCGCCAACAATCAGAATAAGTGCATGGATAAACAGTAAGCGATAACAGAGGGGCGTCAATGGAAAACGTCGGAAGGTGATTAGTAACAATGGCAAACCCAGCAATACAGGGAACGTTTCCAAAAACCAGGTAAAACCATCGTAAGGGTGGATCAGCGAAACCACTAATGCTAGCAACAGACTGACAAGCAATAACCAACGTTCAGGAACAGTAATCATGGTTTCTTTTTCATATGCTCTGGGAAAGCCTGTTAAGCCAGCTGATGGATAATGACGTTTTCCATGCCAGCTAAAATACTTTTATGCTCATTCGATAATACCCGTTGGAAGTCTTTACTATCCACAAACTCAAGCCCGATATAACATTCGCCTTTAAGCTGGCGCACATGCCTTACCCGAGCATGGATATTAGAAACACGTTCTGTTGCTGATTGGATGGTCAATTTTAAACGGTCTCCTTTTTTGTAATTTTGTTCACAACAAAGGAATGCACCATTGCGGTTAAAATTCACCAGGGCAGCCTCCCGCCGGCCCCCAAAACGCCCCAGACCAAGACAACGTTGTACTAGCGCTGTGTACTTCAGCGTATGATAACGTTTATAACTCCGTCGATTTTGTGTTGCCGTAACGCCCATATTGAATGACTCGTCTACCGCATAGAACTTCTTTCCTGAAACCATCTCAAGGACCATTTAACCCAAAGATTGCCAGCTGATGCTAGTATAGCTTAAAAGGCTCTTTGAACCATTACACCGCAACCGGCGCTTTGATCGCTGGATACGGGTCGTAACCGATTATCTCAAAGTCTTCAAACCGGTAGTCAAAAAGTGAGTCCGGCTGACGTTTAATGTTGAGTTGAGGAAGGGCCCGTGGTTCTCGTCTTAACTGCTCGAAAACAATATCGTCAGTCAAATGATTATTGTAAAGATGGCAATCGCCAAAGGTATGTACAAACTCACCTAATGCCAAATTAGCCTGTTGCGCCAGCATATGAGTCAGCAATGCATAGGAAGCAATATTAAATGGGACACCTAAAAACAGATCGGCAGAACGCTGATAAAGCTGACAGGACAAACGTCCCTGCGCTACATAAAATTGAAAAAGTGAATGGCAAGGTGGCAAAGCCATTTCATCAGCCACACCTGGATTATAGGCGACAACCATTATGCGACGGCTATCAGGATTGTTTTTTAAAAGGTGTAAGACATTGCCGATTTGATCGACAGTGGTGCCGTCAGGTCTTTTCCAGGAGCGCCATTGTTCACCATAAACAGGACCTAAATCACCATTTTCATCGGCCCACTCATCCCAAATTGAAACACCATTATCTTGCAGGTATTTGATATTGGTATCACCCTGTAGAAACCAGAGTAGCTCATAGATTATCGAACGCAGATGACACTTTTTTGTGGTTACCAGAGGAAAGCCCTGCGTCAAATCAAATCGAATTTGACGACCGAAAACTGACCGCGTGCCGGTGCCGGTCCGATCTTCTTTATCCGTTCCGTTGTCTAATACATCCTGCATTAAATCTAAATATTGTTTCATAGAGAAATGTTTTCTAACCTGAGGTTTTAATCAATCAAAAGCGTTTATTTAAGGTTTATCTACTGAATAATGTTTATTCCCATAGGCCATAAGAAACAGGCCAACCCCTATCATTGGCAGCGTTAACAATTGACCCATAGTCAGCCAACCAAAAGCAATGAAGCCCAAATGTGCATCTGGCTGACGGAAAAACTCTGCCGTAAAACGTGACAAACCATAGCCTATTAGAAATAACCCCGAAACTTGCAAACGCGGCCTTGGCTTCGCTGAATACCACCAAAGAATGGTAAAAAGGACAACACCTTCCAGTGCAAACTGATAGAGCTGGGAGGGGTGTCGCGGAAGATTACCCGCGTTTGGGAAGACCATAGCCCAAGGGACATCCGATACCCTCCCCCAAAGCTCTCCTCCAATAAAGTTTCCTATTCGTCCGGCACCTAATCCGATAGGTACCATCGGGGCAATAAAATCAGTCAGGGCGAAGACATTGATACCTAACTTCCGGCTATAGATAAAGAGCGCCGTAATTACACCCAATAAACCGCCATGAAAAGACATCCCCCCTTCCCAGACATAAAAAAGCCAAAGCGGTTTCGCTAAAAAGTAATCGAAGTGATAAAACAGGACGTAGCCAAAACGTCCACCAATAACTACGCCGAGAGCTCCATAAAAAATTAAATCGGAGATTTGTGTTTCCTTCAAAGGGGAATCTGCCCGCCGTGACCGTAATCGAGCTAACCACCAAGCGGCAGCAAAGCCAATCAGGTACATCAACCCGTACCAGTGCACCTTGAGTGGCCCCAGGGAAAGCGCGACAGGATTTATATTTGGATAAGTTAGCACCGTTGAGCTCTCCGCTAAAAAATAAATTTAATACCGACAACCAACAACACCAAGGCAAAAGCCTGCTTTAATCGACGTGCCGAAAAACGATGGGCCAATTTCGCGCCAACTCGAGCAAAGGGAATGCTGGCAATAGCAATGATCGCTACAGCCGGTAAATAAATATAACCGGCACTATAGGGTGGTAATCCTGATAGCTCCCAACCCTCATACATATTAACCAAGGCGCCCATTAAAGCAATGGGCAGACCACAAGCCGCTGCTAATGCTACAGCCTCCTGCATACGCACATTACACCAAGTAAAAAAGGGGACGGTTAATGTACCCCCGCCAATTCCCAATAGGGCGGAAACCCACCCGATACAACTGCCCGTCACTAACAGACCGGGTTTCGATGGAACCAAGCGACTGGGGTTAGGTGTGAGATTAAGGCCAATCATTAGGGCCACCGCCAGTAAAAAAACACCAAAAAACATTTTTAGAACCTGTCCATCCAGATTTATGGCAGTTTCAACACCTAAACCCGCACCCAACAGAATTCCAGGCACGATCCACGCAAACAAATCCCAACGGATAGCATCCTCTTGGTGGTGCACAAAAATAGAAGAAAAAGCGGTTAGAGCGATGATGGCAAGCGATGTCGCTATCGCCATATGCATACCCAGTTCAGCACTGACGCCTTGCCACTGGAAAACGGCCACCAGGACGGGGACAATAATAATCCCTCCACCTAAACCAAGCAATCCAGCGATGGTTCCGGCCGCAGCACCTAATGCCAGGTAAGTCAAAAAAAGGGTCATCTCGCCGTGTCGTCAGGCCTGCATTAGTGAATTCGTGTATCGATCGTTTCTAACCCAATTTCAGCCAGCGCCTGGTTTAAACAAGTCTGAATGACATCAGCACTATCGATTTGCAGGACTTCTTCTAGTAATTCCTTGGCGCGCTTCATGGTAATCGAGCGAATCGCTGCCTTTACCCGCAAAATATTCGAGGCACTCATTGATAGCTCGTCATAACCCATCGCCATCAATAAGATAGCGCCAGCGGGGTCGCCAGCCAGTTCACCGCAAATGCTGACGGTTTTATTCTCCAGGTGGGCATGATTGACCACTGAACGAAGCGCCTTAAGTACTGCCGGATGAAAAGCATGATATAGGTCCGCCACATTACTATTGTTGCGATCAACCGCTAACAGATACTGCGTCAGGTCATTACTTCCAACTGAAAGAAAATCTACCCGTTGCGCCAACTCTCTGGCTTGGTAAACTGCAGCAGGTACCTCAACCATCACGCCTACCGGTGGCATAATCACATCAAAGCCCTCTTCTCGCACTTCATAATAAGCTTGGTGTATATGATGCAGCGCCTCTTCCACTTCGGTAACATTGGATATCATCGGCAGCATAATGCGTAAGTTATCCAGACCAGCGCTTGCTTCCAACATGGCCCGCACTTGTACTAAAAAAATCTCAGGATGGTCCAGCGTAATGCGAATACCACGCCAGCCAAGGAAGGGATTTTCCTCTTTAATAGGGAAATAAGGCAGCTCCTTATCACCGCCCACATCCAGTGTGCGCATGGTCACGGGATACGGCGCAAAGGCCTCGAGTTGCTCGCGATAAAACTCGCGCTGTTGTTTTTCACTGGGAAACCGGTCCGTCATCATAAAAGGGACTTCTGTTCGATAGAGCCCAACCCCTTCCGCACCGCGTTCTAAAGAACGTGCCACATCGGACAACAATCCCGTATTTACCCGCAGAGGCGTACGATGCTTATCCAGAGTTTCCGCCGGCAAATCCGCGAGTGCTTCCAGGCCTCTCTCCATCGCCTTTTCTTCACGAATTACCGCATCGAAATGTTGCCTTAATTCAGGTGGGGGATTGGGAAATACCTTACCCTGATAACCATCAACAATCAGCTGAATACCATCCATCTGTTTGTAAGGGATATCAATCCCCACAACCGTTGGCACCTCCATGGCGCGGGCGAGAATCGCAATATGTGAATTTCTGGAACCACGCAGCGTCACCAAACCCGCCAGCCTCCCTTTCGGGACAGCCCCTAAATCTGCTGGGGTTAATTCTTCCCCAATTAAAATCGTGTGTTCCGGGAACTCCCTCTTCTCACGTTGTGTTTCCTGAAGATAGGAGAGGATTCTTCTACCCAAATCACGTATGTCGGAAGCCCGTTCACGCAGATAAGGGTCATCCATTAAATTGAAGGCCTTAACGTGGGTCTCAATCACATTACGCAAGGCCCCCTGTGCCCACTGGCCCTGTTTGATCAGCGCCACTACTTCACCCGTCAATGCGGTATCATCCAGAATCTTCATATACACGTCGAAAAGTGCACGCTCTTCAACACCCAGATTTGAAGAAAGTTTAATGCTAACGGCACGAATATCGCGTTTGACCTTACGCACGGCCTTAACCAAAAACGCCAGCTCGTCCTCAATATTTTCGATGTGCTTATCGGGAACGGCGTCCAAGTCCGCCAACGGATAGATGACAACCACTTCGCCAACAGCCACCCCTGGCGCTCCGGCGCCCCCCTCAAAGGTAACATGCCGTTTTTTCCCAGTCTGCTGGATAAGACGCATCGCCCCAGTGGCGTTGGCATGGGCCAATACCACTGCCAACTGAGACGCCAGGGTGACCAAGAAAGATTCTGTTTGCTCATCAAACTGGTGGGCTTCTTTATCCTGAACAATCAATACCCCCAGAACATTTCTATGGTGAATAACAGGAACACCTAGGAACGAATGAAACTTTTCTTCTCCCGTTTCAGGAAAATATTGGAAATTGGGGTGGAGGGAAGCCTCATCCAGATTCAGAGGCTCCGCGCGAGTGCCCACCAAACCAACTAAACCTTCTGACAATTTTAATCGTACCTTACCCACTGACTCTTGGTTTAAGCCGCGTGCGGCACGCAACACAAAATGTCTGTGGCTAGCGCTTAGCTGGTAAATTGCACAAGCACTGGAACCTAGCGCTTTTTGCACGCGCTCTACAACAATTTCCATCGCGGAACGAAGATCCGTCGCTGAATTAACTTCCTGTACGATACTACGCAGGATATCTAGCATTGACTCTCCTAAGTCTTATTCACTTGCCGATGCCCATCCATCAGCACACTGGGTGCCAGTTCCATCAGCGCGCGCCGATAAACATCGCGTTTGAAAATAACAACTTGGCTCACCGGATACCAATAACTGACCCAACGCCAATGATCAAACTCAGGACTAGTGGTCAGGTCAAAACTCACTTTATCATCCTGACAAAGCATTTGGAGTAAAAACCATTTTTGTTTTTGCCCAACGCAAAGGGTGCCACTGTTGTGCCGCATTAAGCGTTTGGGTAGTCGATAACGCAGCCAACCCTGTGTCCGTGCAAGCACTTTGACATCGGATTCGGCTAGCCCGACTTCTTCTTGAAGTTCACGATATA
>JAIPFG010000009.1 GCA_021736745.1 Pseudomonadales bacterium | reverse complement strand
CGGAACAGGGGACCATGAAAACTGGGTGATGGATAAGTTTTCCTGTGACCCACTGGGTCGTCATGCCATGCTGGACACTGCAGAAAACGTAGGGAAAAAATATGGTATCAATAAAGAGCAGCAGCACGAGCTGGTGCTGCGACGGCAAGAACAATATGCGATGTCGCTTGCCGACAACAATGCCTTCCAAAAACGCTATATGACCTTGCCTTTTGAGGTGCCCACGCCAAATTACAAAAAGATCATCACCTCCATTGAGGGTGATGAGGGTATCGTGGCATCGACCATCGAAGGGCTGGCGTCATTAAGGCCAGTAAAACTGGAAGGTTCAGTTACCTTCGGTAGTCAAACTCACCCGGCTGATGGTAACGCCTCATTAATATTAGCCTCACCTGGAAAGGCTTTGCAATTAAGTCGAGACCCTTCTATCCGCATTCGGTTGTTGGGTTTTGGCGCCGCTCGCGTTGAATTAGCCCACATGCCGGAGGCGACGGTTCCGGCTGCGCGGATGGCTCTCGCCAAAGCGCAACTGGATATCCAGCAAATGGATGTTATCAAGTCGCATAACCCCTTTGCGGTAAATGATATTTTATTTGCCCAGCAGATGGGGGTGGACGTGAACAAAATGAATAACTACGGGAGCTCGCTAATTTGGGGGCATCCACAGGCGCCGACTGGGTTGCGTGCCATTATCGAAATGATTGAAGAGTTAGTGCTGCGCGGTGGCGGTTACGGTTTGTTTGAAGGTTGTGCGGCTGGAGATTCGGCCATGGCGGTGGTGATCCAAGTGGATGGTCGCGGCTAATTATTAATGAATTAATTGATGACATCCTCAGAAATTGTGACGTGAATAGAGGTAAGGGGTTTTGGAATGTCGGTGAGAAAAGTGAGTGAGCTGTCTAAAATTGCTGTTGTCGGAGCAGGGACTATGGGTGCGGCGATCAGCCAGCACTTTTTAATGAAAGGTCTTCAGGTCACGCTATTGGATCTGAGCCAGAGTAGCTTGGAAAAAGGGCTGGCGAATATTGAAACATCGTTGCAGGAGGCCGTCGAGCGACGGATTTTGTCAGCGGAAAAAGAAAAAGAGCTGAGGCGCCATTTAAGCTGTACCACCGAGTATTCAGATTTGGCGGATAGCGACTTTGTGGTGGAAGCGGTGTTTGAGGATATGGCCGTCAAGCAAAAGGTTTTTAGGGATATTGAGGCCAATGTGTCAAACGATTGCATTATCGCGTCCAATACCTCTTCATTTTCTATTACTGAGTTAGGTTCAGTATTACAGAATCAAAGCCGTTTTTTAGGTGTTCACTATTTCTATCATGCGGCGAAAAATAAATTGATTGAAATCATTCCAGGGCGAAATACCGCGCCCGAAAGGGTGGAAGCGTTGGTTGATTTTTATTACGCCAAGGACAAGGCCCCGATAGTGGTGGCTGATGTGGATGGCTTTGCGGTAAACCGGTTTTTTGTGCCCTGGTTAAATGAAGCAACGCGATTACTGGAGGAAGGTCTGGGGAGTATTGCCTTCATTGATCAAGTCGCTATGGATTTATTTAATATTGGCATGGGTCCTTTCGCACTAATGAATGCGACCGGAGTGCCGATTGCGATGCATTCAGCCCAGACGCTGGCTGACCGATTCGGGCCAATGTATGCGCCATCAAAAATATTAAAAGAGCAAGTTGCTAAGGGAGAACCTTGGGATTGTGAAGCGACTCAAAGAGAGAGTAATGATTTACAGCAGGTGTCTGACCGTCTCTTAGCCATGTCCTTGGGCGTTGCAGCGCAACTGGTGAGTGAAGGTGTCGCCAGCGTGACTGATACGGATTTAGGTGCCAGGTTAGGGTTGCGCTGGCCGTTGGGACCGTTTGAATTGATGAATCAACTGGGCGTTGCGAAGAGCGAAGAGTTCATTGGGCAGGTATTCGCACAATGGGATCAACCTCTGCCCAAGATATTCTCAGAAATAGATAAGTCCCAAGGTTTTAAGATAGAACATGTTAAAGCGCATGTTATCGGCGCAACTGGCTTGATTGAGTTTAATCGCCCCGATGCCATGAATGCGCTCAATCCATTGGTAGTTGATTGTTTGACATCGGCCTTTGAAGAGCTGGACTCGAATCTGGCTATAGAGAAAATTGTTCTGTTTGGTCGTGGTAAGGCGTTTGTAGCCGGTGCCGACATTAAATTCTTTGTCGATAATATTGAAAATCACAACCTACAGTCCATTTACGATTTTACTGTTGCAGGCCAATCGCTGTTGACGCAGATAGCCAAATCCACCAAACAGACCATCGCCTTTTTGGATGGTTTGGCATTGGGCGGCGGTTTGGAACTGGCACTGGCCTGTGATCATCGAGTGGCCACCCAGCGTCTAGCCGTGGCTTTCCCGGAAACGGGTATTGGTATCTACCCCGGATTAGGTGGAACTCAGCGCACACCTCGTTTGATCGGTAAAGGCTTGGCGAAATATCTTATCGCAACCGGGGCGATGGTCAATGCCGAGACCGCTCTTAGCTATGGTTTGACTGACGCCATCGTGGCTGAAGCCAATACCCTGGAAGACATGGCGGCATTACAAGTGAGTACCAAGCAGTCGCCAACCCTCGATATTGAAGAGCAAGCATTTGATCACTTCAATGGTGAATTAACCCCCGGACTCTTCGAAGATTCATTGTTTAAAAAATATGAAAAAGCGTTAAAGAAAAAAGCGCCTATTGCCCTTAAGAAAGCCATGCAACTTGTCGATCAAGGTGCCGAACTGCCACTCGAAGAGGCATTACAATTGGAACTCGACGGGCTCTTCGCTATTTTTTCCAGCAAAGACGCTTACGCCGGACTGTCCGGGATTATTACCGGAAAACCGGCGACATTTGTCGGGGAATAGAGGCTGAGATATTAACAACAGGGTTTTGAAAAGCGGTTGATTGTTGTGCACTAATCTATTGGCGGTAACGTCCCACTGCGGTGATTTAGAGAAGCATAAAATGGCCATACAGCGAAATAAAGGCGAGGTGCATCCGGGTTACAACTGGGGGCCGTTCACGGCACGGATTCCCTTAATACATACTCGCGTAGAGTGGCCTGAATTAGTGCAGGGTAGTTTTATTACCACTTCCATCGGCTTTGCACTGGTGCCCATTCTGCAAGCTTCCTTTGGTTTGAGCTTTAACGAAGCCTTGGCTATGTGTTTTATCCACGCGCTTTTGATTTACTGGTCACCCATGCTGTTTGGAGAACCTTTCAGTCCCGGCTGGACAACGCCAGCGTTACCCTTTGTGTTGGCCTTCAGCTTATCAACTTACGATAGCTATGACGCCCGATTTCAGGCGATGACAGCTATGTCGCTCGATTTTGCGCTCTTGGTGGGTGTGTTAGGAATTACCGGGTTGGGCAAAAAGTTTGTCGAACTCATCCCGTTGAGCGTAAAGGCCGGTGTTTTATTGGGCGCCAGCCTGGCGGCGTTGGACCGCATATTTGTTACCGATTGGGAAACCTATCTTTCCCAGCCCGTTGCCATGACCTTGGCCTTGGCGCTTTGTATCACGGTGGCTTTCTCGCATCCTTTCACCAAGCTTTGCCGCCAGCATCCTGTTTTAGCCCTCATTGCATCCTATGGTCTTTTGCCAGCACTGATAGTGGCTGCAATCGCGGGATATTTAGCGGGTGAATTAAAGTTCGATTTAGCCTGGGGCTTTACCGGGCTACCTTTCGGCAGCCTCTGGCAAAAAGTCTCTCCTTTCTCTATTGGCTGGCCCAGTATGGATATGTTTATCAACGGGTTACCCATAGTCTTTATCGCATATATCGCTACCTTTGGCGATATGATTACTGGCACGGAGTTAATCAAAGACGCTGTGCCCAATCGTCCCGATGAAAAGATTCACATTAACAACAATCGCTCACATTTAGCATTAGCAGTCCGTAACGTGCTGATGTCTTTGACATCTCCTTTTTTCTCGACGCAGGGTTTTTTGTGGACAGGCACACAGGTTATCGTTCTGAAACGCTGGCGCGAAGGAAGGGAAAAAATGGACTCGATTTATAGTGGGATTTCCTCCTTTTATTTGCTTGGGTTTCCGGTGTTCTTTTTTTTCTTACCCGCAATCACTCTATTAACGCCATTGATGAAAATCGCCTTAGCACTGACCTTAACTTTGACCGCGTTTGGTTGCGCCAGTATTGCAATCAGATTGGTGAGTAAGCCAATTCAGATGGGTGTGGCACTGATTACTGCCTTTAGTTTTGTAACCTTCAATATGCCTTGGGTCGGCATACTCGTAGGGGTATTGGGAGCGATATTGCTGATTGGCATCGATGATATCCAACAGGAAAAGGAAGCAGACGTGCAGTGAGAAGAAGTATTTCTTTGGGTTAATTGTAGATCTTTGGGAGGATTTTATTCAGCGTGGATATTTCTTTTGATGATAGTTTTTTGGCGAGAGCAGGGCCGAATTCCGTGGTCAGCACCTGCCTGATTTCATTCGTAAAAGCATGGCCTTTTTTCGTCAGGTGCAAACGTTTTTCACGCCGGTCAGAGGTAGAGGTTTTGATTTCGATGAAGCCTCGTTGGCGCAGATCTTCTGTTAGCACAGCGATCAAGGAGCGCTTTACTTCGATTGCGCCGGCAATGGCCGAAGGCGTGATCCCGGCATTTTGACCGGTGAGTACCAGAATGGAATACTGCTGGCTTTTTAGCGCGAATCGTTTTCCGACAAGGGAGGCGAATACACGAAGATAAGCGGTATAAGTCCGGCGAATATGAAAGCCAAGGTGATTGGGTAAATCCCCGTAATCAATGTCATTGTTGGGAGAACTGTTCATTTTGATTGAATTTGTTAACTGTAATTTACCGGTGAGAGCGGCAGTGTCACGATAGGTATAGGCAGTATATTCTAACGGTCTGTAAAACACGAGGGGATTGGAATTATTCCAAGGACCCCTTGATAATCTTGGTACAGAGATAGGTATGTGTGAAATGCGCGCTACAAAATTTTAGTCGGTGAATCTGACAAAGTATAGTTAATAAAGATAATTAATTATATTGGTAGCTTGTAGCACTGAATACGAGACCGCTAATAACATTAAAGGAGGGGAGGAGGTTTAGTAGAAAGCAAAGCTTGGTTAATAGATTAATACAGCTAAATGAAAATAAGAGATTTTTAAGTGAGAGGAAACAACAATGAATCGTAAAACTTATGGGAGAGATTCATATGAATAACCGCAATAAAGCAATTGTTCATCGGGTAATTACAAAAAACGCCATTAACGTAGCTATTGCTGCGGTTTTGGTTGGTCCTAGCGTCAGTACGGCGGATTCAGCCGGGTATGGAATTGAAGAAGTCGTCGTCACGGCCAGGAAGCGGGTCGAGAATCTTCAAGACACACCGGTCGCCATTACTGCCATGTCCAGCGATACCTTAGAACGCAGGATGATTGGCGGAACGGAGCAGTTGGATCAGGTTTCGCCGAATTTACAGTTTGCTACCTATGGTCCGATAACAGGGAATAGTTCGGCATCTCAGGTATTTATAAGGGGGATTGGGCAAACGGATGCGACTTCTTCGGTTGATCCGGGCGTGGGACTTTATATCGATGATGTCTATATCGGGCAATCGGTAGGTGGTGCGATGGACTTTAGAGATATCGCTAACGTGCAGATTCTACGTGGACCGCAGGGCACTTTATTTGGACGTAATACTATTGGTGGGGCGGTGCTGCTGACCACCACCCAGCCGGGTGATGAGTTCGGCGGCAGGGTAAAGCTGGGTGTGGGCGAAGATGAGTTGATAGAGTTCTCCGGGACGATCGATTTGCCATTGTCGGATACCGTTAAGTCGCGCTTTACCTACGGGACGCGTAAGCGTGAAGGCTATGTTTTTCGAGCGGACGGTACTGACCTGGGTGATGACGATACCTATACCTTAACGGGTAAGTTACTATGGGAAGCATCCGACAATTTTAACCTGACTTTTAAATTGGATTACTCGGAAGAAGATGAGAACGGCGTACCTCTGGTATTCGCCGCTATCAATGAAAATGCAGCATTCCCTGCCGCATTAAGCGCTGCCGCCGGATGTCCGGGAGCGACTTTCCCTCCGCCCTCAGTCCCGACCGGTATTGTTGATTCCCGTTGTGCGAACGATGCGACCTGGCAACGTGGCCCCTTCAAGAATGCCGGTACGGAAGAGCTTGAAAGCACTCTGGAAAGTTGGGGGCTCGCCGTCATAGCTAATTGGGAGCTGAGCGACAATTGGTCAATGAAATCCATCACCTCTTATCGTGAACTGGATTGGGGTGGCAAGCGCGACGCTGACAATACCGGCTTTGTTATTCTGCATACCATTATGGAGAGTGAAGGTGAGCAACTGAGTCAGGAGTTTCAGTTGAATTACTCCAGTGAAGGTCTAAATGGCGTGTTAGGGCTGTTCTACTATGAAGATGAATATGACGAAACCCTTTTTGTGGATTATACGCCGCCACCCTTTGCGGGCGCGCCATTTTTTGTCGATGTTACCAATAACGCCCAGATCGATAACGAAAACTGGGCGGTGTTTGGACAGTTGACCTATGACTTCAGTGAGCGGTTATCGTTTAGCTTGGGTGCGAGGTACACCGATGAAACCAAGGCTGTGAAGCTCAACGCCTTCCAGGAAGTTGCAGCGATCAGCTTTTTTGAACGCTTTGTAACGCAAGAGGAACGAGAGCTGGACTTTACCGACGCGTCTATTTCCGCAAGCTTACAATATCGATGGAATGAATCCTTCATGACCTACCTGAGTTATTCCGAAGGCTTCAAAAGCGGTGGCTGGAATCCTCTCTATAATGCGGTTCAACCCAACCTCGAACCAACCGCCTTTAACGAGGAAACGGCGGAAACCATGGAGTTTGGTTTTAAAGCTGATATTTCGGATAGTTTGCGCGTCAATGGTGCGGTATTCTCAACGGATTATACGGATCTGCAATTTACTTTCCGGGTGGGTATCGTTCCTTTGCTGTTTAACGCGGGCGAGGCGTCTATTGACGGGGCCGAGCTGGAATTTACCTATGCACCCAATGAGAACCTAATCATTGAGGGTAGCCTGGGTTATCTGGATGCCTCCGTGGACTCGGTCGCTAATATTACCAGTTCTGCTGGCGCGGTCACGGCTGTGGTTAAAGCGGGTAACTCGCTACCCTACACCCCCGACCTGACCGCAAACCTGGGAGTCGGTTACGCCTTTCATCTCGAGGGCATGAGATTAACTCCGCGCCTGGATTATTCGTATACGGATGAGCAGTTTTTTGATGCAGGAAATACTGAAGAAATTGCACAAAACGATGCTGAGGGCTTGCTAAATTTCTCCCTAACGCTAGCGAGTGATAACCAAACCTGGAAAGCCACAGCGGGTGTGACCAACCTCACGGACGAAACCTATCCGGTGGCAGGGAATTCATCGCTGACGACGGCAACAGGCTATGCAGAAATCGCCTATCTTAGACCGCGTACTTGGTTTTTTAATCTACAGTATGAATTTTAGCTAGAGCCAACAATAGCATGGGGTGCAGCATTTCATTGCCATAAGAGATGCTGCATACCTTTGTTTAGGATAAAACAGCAACGCTACCGCGTTGGATTTTGTTGCAAATCAAATCAAAACCATTCATTGTTAACAGATTGTTCCATAAGGAATAAATATGAATTCTGGGTCTTCAGCGTCGTTATTTTTAACACCGGAAATTCGAATTTCCGAAACGGGTGAGGGTATCATCTACCTGAGCTCAAATCACTCGCTCGGCGCTTTGCCTCCCTCCATACTTGCCTATCTTTATCGCTGGGCACGGCAGAGGCCGGAAACGGTTTTCCTTGCCGAAAGAAACAAGGCTGATCCGTCGCGCTGGGACAGTATTAGTTATGCGCAAACGCTGAAACGGGTCTGCCAACTGGCAGAAGCATTGGGTGATAACGGGTTAGCAGCTGACCGGCCGCTCATGGTTGTCAGTGGCAATAGTATTTCTTCAGCATTGATGATGCTCGCGGGCCTTATGGCCGGTGTGCCGGTGGCACCCATTTCGCCTTCTTATTCCTTACTGTCCAAGGATTTCGGTAAGGTTAAGCATATCCACCAACTGATCAACCCTGGTCTGGTATTTGCCGAAAACTATCAAGCCTTTAAATCGGTGCTGGAACTGCTCAGGGAAATGGGCACTCAAATCATAACGGCCGATGCAGAAACACCAGCAGAGGGCGTGCTTAATTTTCATAAGCTGTTGGCGGCAAAAGACGGTGTTGGTTTTTTGGCTCAAGAAGTCACGCATAACCCCAAAGCAATGGCTAAAATTCTGTTTACCTCTGGCTCAACCGGAATGCCCAAGGGCGTCATCAATACCCATCAAATGCTGGTCAGTAACCAGGAAGCCATCGCTCGCATTTGGCCTTTTATCGAGCAGCCGGGACAAGTCTTTCTTGATTGGCTGCCATGGCATCATACCTTTGGCGGCAACCATAACTTTAATATGGTGTTACGTAATGGCGGTTCTTTATATATCGATGGCGGCAAACCGACGCCGGAGGGCATCAAGACAACGCTGCATAATATGGCCGATATTTCACCCACGCTTTATTTTAATGTCGCGGCGGGATATGAATTATTAGTGGCTTATCTGGAACAGGACGATGCGCTGGCAGCAACGTTTTTTAAAAACCTGAAGTTACTTTTTTTTGCCGCTGCCGCTTTGCCCAGTTCTACCTGGAATAGGCTGCAAGCGTTAATCGATACACATGCTCCACGAGAGATACCCATCACCAGCAGTTGGGGGGCAACCGAAACCTCACCGCTTTGCACTTCGGTTTATTTCCCGAATACTATCGCGCGTAATATTGGCTTGCCGGTGCCGGGTACAGATGTGAAGCTGGCGCCTGTTGGTGATCTGACCGAGCTGAGAGTGAAAGGGCCAAATATAATGCCCGGTTATTTTCAAAATGAGAGGCAAACCAAGGCAGTTTTTGATGAGGAAGGTTATTTTTGTAGTGGTGATGCGGTTGAACTGATTGACCGAAGCAATCCTTTAATGGGCCTTATGTTTAAGGGCCGCGTCAACGAGAATTTTAAGTTATTCACCGGTACCTGGGTCAATGTAGGAGAACTGCGAGTGGCAATTGTTGAAGCGCTGTCGCCGCTGGCTACCGATGTGGTTATTTGTGGCCATAATGAGCGTTATCTATCGGTGCTTATTTTTCCGAATGTCACCGAATGCGAGAAGTTAACGGGTGATCCCGAACAGAATAGCTTGGTATTCAATCAGAAATTGCAGGCAGAAGTAGCCAACCGGTTAGCCAAGCATAATTTGGAAAATTCAGGTTCATCCAAACAAATAAAAAGGGCCTTGCTACTGAGTTCGCCTCCGTCATTTGATGACAATGAAATTACCGATAAAGGCTATTTGAACCAGTGTGGGGTGTTGGAGCATCGCGCTGAAGAGGTTGCAAAGCTTTATAGTGAAAAGGGTGGTGAAGGAATAATAAAAATAGCGGTAAATTAATTGGCCTTTATAGGAAATCTCCCAACCATTTACCTTATGTAAAGAGACGTCTTTTCAAACGTCCAGGCAATCTTTCGCGCGCACTGCTTTAAGTATTTTTCTAAAGTCTTTAAGTTGATGGGTGGTTTTGCTTGGCCACCGTATTTCTAATACTTTAGATGGATTAAAAGCAGGGGTATATCTGCTAAGCTATTAGCTTGTCATTGTCCGGACATTTGGAGAGCCAATCATGCCAAACTCAGATTCCCCAATACCTATCGCGCCTTATCTGGCGGTTGGCTTATCAACGCCCATTTATGGTATTGCCGAACGCAAACACATTCGCCATAACCTGGAAACCATCGAAGAGGCAATTCATGCCTCAGTTTCCATTCTTGGTATTAACATGCCGATTAAAATCATTGCGCTGGCCGAAGGTGCATTGACAGGCTTTACCGATGAGATTTTTGATTTGCCGCACAAGTTGGCGGCGAAGGAACTCTTTATTGATATTCCGGGTGAAGAAACTGAGTGGTTAGGACGGTTGGCGAAACTCTACCGCACTTACATCATTGTACAATGTAAGGCGCGCTGGCCGGAGGTCATGGAGGATCGTTATTTTAATACGTTGTTTGTTATTGGGCCCAGTGGAGAAGTCGTCCACAAAGCCGCTAAAAACCATATCTGGTGCCGGGAGCGTTCCTGTATGCCGCACGATATTTACGATCGTTGGGTAGAGTTGTTTGGCGACGGCATTGATGCTTTTTATCCCGTTCTTAAAACCCAAGATATCGGCAATATCGGTACGATCTGCTGCAGCGATGGTGAATATCCTGAAGCGGTGCGAGCATTAACTTTTAATGGTGCCGAGGTGGTATACCGTCCCAGCGAGGCTGCGCCAATGACCAACTCCAGTTATCCCGGCGGTGGTAGTTGGATGGTGCAGAACCGTGGCCATGCGGAATTTAATTCGGTTTATATGCTTTGTCCTAACTCTGGTCCGGTCTACCTGTCGGCAAGCTCTAAGCATGCGGTTGATATAGCCGGGGGTAATTCACATATTGTGGATTATCGGGGCAATATTGCAGCTTACAGTGCGACCACAAATAATACGATGATTGCATCGGTGATAGATATTGAGGCCTTGCGTCAATTTCGTGCGATGAATTTAAACAGCAATTGGCTAAAGGATTTGCGCACGGAGCTATTTAAGCGCATGTACGAACAACCGATTCATCCGAAAAATCTCTGGCTCAATCAAGAGCCGTTGCATCATGCTGAGGTTGATCAGATCTACCGTGAAAACATAGAAAAACTTTATCAGCGTGGCACTTGGACACGTCCGGCAATCCAGCATGAGGGGGCTCAGTTTCAGGCGGATTGTGAGGGTGAGGAAAAACCTTCCTGGGAAGAACTAAAGCAACAACTTTGGGGCGAATGGAAATAATCTGGTTCAAAAAGGACGCTACAGGAAACACAAGAGCAGCTTATGGTATGGCCACACAGAATTTTGATCGTTAATGGTAACTAACGGGTCGTTCTTTAAATTGTCCTGGCGACTCTCTAAGCGCGAATGGCGTTCGGGGGAACTTCGCATTCTTCTGTTTGCCTTAGTTGTCGCGATCGCCGCGACCACGACGATCAGTTTCTTCACCGAACGTTTAAGCAGTGCTTTGGTGACTCAGTCCGCCGAACTGATAGGTGGTGATTTGGTATTGCGGAGTTCGCGCCCGCTGAATCACAATTGGTTACATCACGGCCAAGGTTTAGGGCTCGAGACCGTTGAGCTTGCTGAGTTCGGTAGTGTGTTAGTGCATGCTGAGGAGATTCTGTTAGCCAGTATTAAAGCGGTGACGGACTCTTATCCGATTCGTGGTCAATTACGGGTAGCCGACACCTTGTACGGTGATGATTATCCGGTGATGCAGCCTCCAGTGATTGGCGAGGTCTGGGTGGATCGCCGTGTGATCAATCGTCTGAATCTGAAGCTGGGTGATCGTGTTAATATCGGACGGCAATCCTTTACGGTTACCAAGATTCTCACCTTTGAACCTGACCGCGGGAGTAACTTTTTTAACCTGTCGCCACGGGTGCTGATGAACCATCAGGATCTTGATAGTACGGGTGTAGTGCAGCCCGGTAGCCGGGTGCGGTATGGGTATTTATTCGCGGGTTCAAAATTGGAAGATTTTGGTCGTTGGTTAAAGCCGCAACTGGGCCCCGGACAAAGACTGTTGACCGTGAAATCAGAACAAGGTGGTGCCAGTAAAGCATTGAATAATGCCGAACACTATCTGCGTCTGATTTCTTTGATAGCGATCGTGTTGGCTTCTGTGGCAATTGCTGTCGTGACACAACGCTACAGTGAACGCCATTATGATGTGTGTGCGATGCTTCGCTGTTTTGGCGCCACACAAAGAACAATCGTTAACCTTTATTTAGGGCAACTTGTCATTATTGCCGGTTTGGCTGGATTGGTCGGATGTTTTCTCGGCTGGGTTGTCCAGGTGCTGTTAATTTCGGTATTGGATGAGCTGATACCTGCCGGATTACCCAATAATGGATTTGGACCGGTAGCAACGGGCTTTTTTGCCGGACTGATTCTCTTACTCGGGACAGCGTTGCCTCCCGTGTTACGGTTGAAGCAGGTTTCCCCATTACGGGTGATTCGACGCAATCTTGCACCACTGTCTGTCGGAGGGTGGACTGTCTATCTAATGGCAGGTGTAGCTATTTGTGTGCTTATTTTGCTGCTGTCAAAGCAAGTTTGGTTAACCCTTGTCATTTTCCTGGTCGTTGCGGCGATTGCTTTATTACTTTACCTATGCATTTATTTCCTGATGCGAGCCAATTTCCGAAGGTATCTGTCACGAAGGTCTATCTTGGGGCGCGGATTGGCGAATTTGGCTAGGCGTGCCCGCAGTAATGCCGGACAGATTATCGCCTTTGCGGTCACGATGATGCTAATGCTGGTGATAATGCTGCTCAGAACAGAATTGTTGCATAATTGGCGTACTCAGTTACCGGAAGATGCGCCTAACCATTTTGCCTTCAATATCTTACCAAAGGAAAAGGACGCTTTTCAGCAGTGGTTAGCGGAAGCGGGAGTTGACTCTCAACCGCTTTATCCAATGGTGCGTGGTCGTTTGACTCGTATCAATGGCGCTTTGGTAAAACCACAAGAGGATCAACAGGACAATACGGAGGAGGCACTAAACCGCGAACTAAATTTAAGCTGGACAGATAGACTGCCCGACGATAACCGCATTATTGAGGGTCACTGGTTGGGGCAGTCTCGGGAACAGGGGGTATCCGTTGAGTTAGCTCTGGCACAACGCCTGGGTTTAAAACTTGGCGATCAACTGGAGTTTGATATCGGCGGAGAAAAATTATTGGCACCGATCACAAGTTTGCGCTCGGTACATTGGGAAAGTTTTTCACCGAACTTTTATATGATTTTTCCACCTGGTACTTTGGATGGGATGCCCACTACCTATATCACCAGTTTTCGATTGCGGGTGGGGCAAAACGCTCTGCTGAAAGCGTTGATTAATCAGTTCCCCTCTGTGACAGTGCTGGAGGTGGACGTGATTATTCAACAGCTTCGAAAGGTCTTGCGACAAGTAACTCTGGCGGTGGAGATCATGTTGCTGTTCGTTTTGCTGGCGGGGTTTGCGGTACTTTTTGCGGCCGTTCAAACCAGTCTTGATGAACGCCTGCGGGAAGGTGCTTTGATGCGTGCGTTGGGTGCGCAACGTGGCTTTTTGGCGCGCAATAATCTGGCTGAATTTGCGTTACTGGGGTTCTTTAGTGGCGTACTTGCTGTACTTGGTGCAGAAGCGATCAATACCTATCTTTACCACCAAATATTTCAGATTGAGCGTGACCTGTTGGTTTGGGTATGGTTACTGGTGCCGTTAATGGCGACAGTGTTGATCGCTTTAGTGGGTTATTTTTCAACACATCGCACGGTGACACAAACCCCCAAACTAATTCTGCAGCAATATGAATAATGTGAAGAAAATGAGATGAACCGGATTCGGCATTTGAGCTCGACAATTTGTTTTTTTAGGGTGGTTGCTAGTATGATTAGCGGCCTAAGAAACCATCAAAAAAACATTATACGTGACGGCAAAATTATCCTGATTTAGGCGTCGAAAGTGGTCATTTAAGGAGAAACTCAATGTCAGAAGTGCTCATTCACCCAGTCATGCCTGAAATAGCCAAATGCGCTTGGGCGGATAAAAACAAATACGATGAAATGTATGCCGCTTCTATTATCAATCCAGAGGAGTTTTGGGGTGAGCAAGGTAAACGACTGGATTGGATAAAGCCTTATAGCCAAGTGAAAAATACTTCCTTCGCGAAAAACCATATCGACATTCGTTGGTTCGAGGATGGCACACTCAATGCCAGCGTCAATTGCCTTGATCGGCATTTGGCTGAGCGCGGCGATCAGGTCGCTATTATATGGGAAGGGGATAATCCAACGGTTGATAAAAAAATAACCTATCGTGAATTGCATGCGCAAGTTTGCAAATTTGCCAATGCATTGAAAGCGCAAGGGATTAAAAAAGGCGATGTGGTGACTATTTATATGCCGATGATTCCGGAAGTGGCCGTGGCCATATTGGCCTGCGCCCGCATTGGCGCCATTCACTCGGTGATCTTTGGTGGTTTTTCCCCCGATGCTATCGCTACGCGTATTAAAACCTGTCATAGCAATGCTGTCATTACCGCTGATCAGGGTGTCAGAGGTGGTAAGACGATTCCCTTGAAAGAAAATGTCAATGTGGCGTTAAGCCGGGAAGGGACTCAATGCGTTAAGACGGTAATAACCGTGAAGTACACAGGTGCCGAGGTAGGATGGCAAAATGGTAGGGATGTCTGGTATGAGGATATTATTGGGGTAGCGTCCAGCGATTGTCCGGCCGAGGAAATGAGCGCCGAAGACCCGCTTTTCATACTCTATACTTCCGGTTCAACCGGGGCGCCGAAAGGCTTGCTTCATACGACCGGCGGTTATTTAGTTTTTGCCGCCATGACCCACCAGTATGTGTTTGATTATCATGATGGCGATATCTACTGGTGCACAGCGGATGTCGGTTGGGTGACCGGACATAGTTATATTATTTATGGGCCCCTCGCGAATGGTGCGACGACACTCATGTTTGAGGGTGTTCCCAACTGGCCGGGCGTTAACCGTATGAGCCAAGTCGTGGATAAGCATCAAGTAAATATCCTTTATACCGCACCAACAGCCATTCGCGCGCTCATGGCTGATGGCGAGCTGCCGATTGAGGGAACCCACCGTTCCAGCTTGAAAGTATTAGGTACGGTTGGCGAGCCCATTAATCCGAAAGCCTGGGAGTGGTATTTCAAAACCATCGGTAACAGTAATTGCCCTATAGTTGATACTTGGTGGCAAACCGAAACGGGCGGTATTTTGTTGTCGCCACTTCCGGGAGCAACGGATCTGAAACCCGGCTCTGCGACCAAGCCTTTTTTCGGCGTTCAACCGGCGTTGGTGGATGCTGATGGTAATATTTTAGAAGGGGCGGCGGAGGGTAATCTGGTGATGCTGGATAGTTGGCCGGGGCAGAGCCGCAGTGTTTATGGCGATCATGACCGTTTTGTGAAAACCTATTTTTCAGACTTTCCCGGCAAGTATTTTTCCGGTGATGGTGCACGTCGTGATGAAGATGGCTATTACTGGATTACCGGCCGCGTTGATGATGTCCTGAACGTATCCGGTCACCGTCTGGGTACAGCCGAAGTAGAAAGCGCCCTGGTTCTCCATGAGAAGGTTTCAGAGGCCGCAGTGGTGGGGTTTCCGCATGATATTAAAGGTCAGGGGATTTATGTTTACGTCACCCTCAATCATGGTGAGGAACCAAGCGATGCCTTAGTCGAGGAGTTAAAGCAATGGGTTCGAAAGGAAATCGGGCCGATTGCGACGCCGGACATTATTCAATGGGCGCCAGGCTTGCCAAAAACCCGGTCCGGTAAAATTATGCGCCGTATCTTACGTAAAATTGCGGCTAATGATTACGCCGAATTAGGAGATACATCTACGCTAGCTGATCCTTCCGTTGTGGACGAACTGATTGATCACCGACCCAAATGAAGGAAGCGCTAGACGCCGATTGGTTACGGATTTTCCCCATGTAGTGGATATTGGCAATTGACAGCATCAATTGTCTTTTTTTGACCTGGAAGGCTGGTGCTTTGGTAATAGTTCAGCCTTTCAGGGGGGATATAGCCGGCAATTTCGATCAAGGCGCTAAAGCTTATTCCCTGGTCGACCAGAAAACAAAGATAGGTGTGCCGTATATCTTCCAGGGTTATCGGTGAAGGTTGGATTAATCCGGCATCGTGCGCTGCACATTGAAGCATTGATTCAAGGTCTTCCTTGGACATGGGCTCATTAGTCCGGGAAAAAATAAGGTCTTCTCCTGCGGTTTTATCAGAGAGCTTTGCCGCTACCTCGAACAACAGTTGAGGGCCAAGTATTTCTCTGGATGAAGCGCCGGATATTCGGATGCGGTTATTTTCTTCATCCAATTCGCGCCAGCAGATCGTCTTAATTTCGTCTGGACTAACCCCTGAGAGCAATAGCAAAATAATCATTTTGGTTGCATCGTTTGCACTATCAAGTAGTTGACACATTTCCCTTGTGGATATTTCCCTGGGCAGAGGTGCGGTAAGCCGAGACGGCTCTGTCAGAGTTACTCCCATTGGAGGGTTTGGCTGATGGTGCAATTGCGTGAAAACCGGGTAGAGCCCAACAGCAGGGGGTTTTTTTCGGTAAACCAGCATGTGAAGGAGAAAAGCGAGTATCGCAAATACCAACGAGATGATAACGGCGATCCAGGTGTCTCGCCAATAATGAGGACTGATTGGCTGGTTTGCAAGAAAAGGAGGTTCTAGAACAACCAGTTTTTCGAGATAGGGCTCACGGACTCGTTGTTGCAGTTGCTCGGATTTAACCGACTGAAGTTCCAACTTGAGCTGATCCAATTCCTCTGAAAGGGTTGAAAATTCCTGGTAGCGGTTGCTGAAAGTCTGAGCGGTTTGCTGGAAAGCATCCAGTTGCTGACTCAGAGCGGCTTCTTTTTCAATCGCGGAAGCAAGCATTTGCTTTGCCTCATTGACGTAGGACTGCTGACTATCAACTTTACGCTGTTTGATTTTTTCAAGAAGAGAATCAAGTTTTCTCTGCACGGCAACAATTTCAGGATCTAATGCCATATAGGCGGCCGTGTATTTCTGAGAATAATCCTCAAGCTGGTCGCTTAACTCTATTCGGTGTGTTTCCATATTGTCGATGCTGGCCTGATCCTGCGGTCTTATTGCATATCTGCCTTCGCTCATGGATTTTTTAATACCGGCCAGTTGTGCTGCCGCAGCGGATCTTTCTGTAGTTGCTTCATCCAAGGCTTGTCCTAGCGCTTTCATTTTGTTCAGGGTGCGGCTTTCATCCCTTTCCAGCGAAAGAATTTGGTGTTCTTCCCGGAATTGTTCGAGTTGACGTTGTTTATCATCGACCTGGGCCTCCAGTAATTTTACTTGGGTATCCAATGCTTTGGTTTTATCTCCGCTATTGCGGCTCTTATTTTGTCGATAATCGGCTAAGTACAAATCTATCCAGGTATTAATAATTCGGTATGTCTGTTCAGGATCTGGACCTCTCGCTTTCAGTGAAAGCAAGCGGCTACCCGGTAAAATTTCAGTACTGATGACTTTGCTCAGTTGGTTCGCATTCAGGTTGATGCCGTCAGTGACTTCCAGAGCGGCGGATAAATCCAACAATACACGTGGGCTGGTTAACCTTTGTTGATGAACAACCAGTTGTTCAAAGGCTAGGGTATTAGCCTGTTCGGAATTTGAAACTTCATATTGAGCCTGTAAAATAGCAGAGCTTTGGAAGATAGGTGGTCGGACCCAAGTGTAAACCAAGCCGATAATGATCGAGAGTATAAAAGTATAGAGCGATATTTTTTGACGTTGTCTTTTTTGCAGTAACGGGTCATCTGCCAGATAATCTGTTGACTCTTCAGGACCGGAAATAACCTTCATTTTTGATGAGTTAGTCAACATACATGTCTTTCCATCCGTTAGTTACTTCGGTACTGAATCTAATCGTTAGTGTTTCAGAAGTATCAGTGGAATACTAAGAGGGAATGTTAAATGATTGGGCTATTCTTGGCCACCGGTAACTCAAATCAGATATTCGGTTATTTCCCATGAATCCCATCGTATTTGCTTTAATTGCATATTTCAGTGTAAATTACGCGCTGCAAAAAAAATAACCCAGACAGGCAGTAATTAAAGGTGAGAATTCATGCATAAGGTTGTTATAGTCGCCGCCGGGCGAACCGCAATTGGTAGTTTTAATGGTAAATTGGCGTCGCTAAGAGCCGATCAACTCGGTAGCGCAGTGATTCAGGGGTTAGTCGAACGAGTTGGCTTAGATTCTTCTGACATTAATGAAGTATTGATGGGGCAAGTGTTAACCGCTGGTTGTGGTCAAAACCCAGCACGGCAAGCTGCAATTAATGCAGGGCTTCCCAGTAATATACCGGCGATGACGATCAATAAAGTCTGTGGCTCAGGGCTGAAAGCCGTGCACTTGGCCGCACAGTCAATAGCCCTGGGCGATGCCGATGTGATTATTGCCGGAGGGCAGGAAAGCATGAGTCAATCTGCACATGTATTGCCCAAGTCGCGGGAAGGTCAGCGTATGGGTAATTGGCAGTTAGTGGACACAATGGTCAATGATGGTTTGTGGGATGCATTTAACGATTATCATATGGGCCATACCGCTGAAAATATTCAGCAGCGTTATGAAATTTCTCGCAGCGAGCAAGATGAATTTGCCGCGGGTTCACAACAGAAAGCAGAAGCTGCGCAGCAGGCGAGTCGGTTTGTTGAGGAAATTATCCCTGTGAGTATTCCGCAGCGTAAAAAAGACGCTATTATTTTTGATGTGGATGAATATCCAAAACATGGCACTACGACAGAGTCTCTCGGTAAGTTACGGCCAGCCTTCAAAAAGGAGGGTACGGTGACTGCGGGTAATGCTTCCGGCATCAATGATGGGGCCGCGGCGGTGATATTAATGAGCGAAGAAAAGGCCAAGCAACTGGGATTAACACCCTTAGCTAGCATTAAAGCCTACGCTAATGCTGGCGTCGATCCTGAAGTAATGGGCACTGGCCCGATTCCCGCAAGTAAGCGCTGTTTGAAAAAAGCCGGATGGAAGGTTGAAGATCTGGATTTAATCGAAGCAAATGAAGCCTTTGCCGTGCAAGCTATCGCAGTCAACAAAGAAATGGGCTGGGATGCGAACAAGGTCAATGTGAACGGTGGTGCGATTGCGCTCGGACATCCTATCGGTGCTTCAGGGTGCCGTATTTTAGTAACGCTGATCCATGAAATGATGAAGCGTGATGCACAGAAAGGCCTCGCTACACTCTGTATTGGTGGTGGCATGGGCGTCGCATTAGCGATTGAGCGACCATAAAGTAGATATTGGCTCTTGTCAGTTGATTCGAGGATAATAAGCTAAGAGGTCTATCCAGCGGTTTGATAAGCAAATCCTTTTAGGAGTCAATATGCGATTGGGCTTGGTCTTAGGATATTCCGGAAAAAAAATTAACCTGCCCTTCGCCTTGATCGAAAGGGCAGAGAGCCTTGGGTTTGACTCAGTCTGGACGTCAGAAGCCTATGGTTCCGATGCCGTATCGGTTGCCAGTTGGGTATTGGCGCGCACCAAGCGTATTCGTGTGGGTACGGCTATCATGCAGATTCCCGCGCGTACACCAGCAGCATGTGCCATGACGGCCATGTCACTGGCACAGCTTTCCAATAATCGTTTTATTCTTGGGTTAGGTGCTTCCGGACCACAGGTGGTCGAAGGCTGGCATGGGCAGCCCTATGCCAAGCCCTTAAAACGCACCCGTGAATACATTGCAATTGTGCGAAAAATCTTGGCGCGTGAAGAGGCTGTCTGTTTTGACGGGGAACATTACCAGTTACCCTATCGCGGTGAAGGTAGCCTTGGCTTGGGTAAGCCATTGAAAAGTATTCTGTCGGCGGCACCCAGCATCCCGATTTATACTGCTTCAATTACCCCCGCCGGATTGCGTTTAGCGGGTGAGGTGGCGGATGGCGTTTTCCCGATCTGGATGGATCCACAACGTTTTGATGTGTTGAGTCCTTATCTTGAGGCCGGTTTTGCTAAAGTGGGTGGTTCGAAAGGATTATCGACATTTGATGTGGCGCCATTCGTTCCGGTATTCATGGGTGATGACCTAGAGCTCTGCCGAATGCCGGTTCGCCAGCATTTAGCCCTGTATATCGGCGGTATGGGTGCTAAGGGTAAGAATTTTTATCATGATTATGCCATTGCGCTCGGTTATGAAGAGGCCGCCCACCGAATACAGGCATTATATTTGGTCGGGAAAAAGCAGGAAGCGGCTGATGAAGTGCCAAATGAACTGACGGATGCGATGGCTTTGGTTGGGCCTCAGCCGCGTATCAAAGAGCGCCTGCAATCCTGGAAAGAAGCGGGTCGAAATCATCAGGTAGGGTCAATGCTTATTAGAACCAGTCAACCTGAGGCGATGCAACTATTGGCCGATGAACTATTATAGTTAAAAAGGATTACATCGGAGCGGTTGCTATGCCTTTTATTGGGTTGCTGGTTGGTTTATTCCTGATAGGCCAAAGTTATGCCGATAGTTTTTGTTTCGCACAAGCTCAAAGCTATTATGAACAGTTATATTGTGAGGTCGAAGCGCAAGGTAAAGGTAAAAATTTGCCGCGATTTGATGAGTTCAAAAGAAATAACCCAATAACGCAGGCATTACTGTTAAAGCATCCCGCTGATAGTGCTGGAATTACGGTCGTCATGCCAAAGATGTCGAATAGAAAGGACCTCGGCGCCTTGCCCGCAGCGCCTCAAACTTTGTCTTCACAGAAGAAAGATCTCAGTAGCTGTCAGCTGCAGCAGACCACCATTGCGTGCGGGCAGCGTCTCTATGAATTATTGGGTAATCGTATCAATAGGCATCTGAAGGGGGACGTTCTAGAAGCGTCGAATCGATTAAATTTACCGGTTTATAGGGGAGCCGTAGCGGATCGAAATAGACTTTATTCTTATTTGCTTAAAGCGTACCAACATTATATTTATAAAATGATAGATATTGGTTTGTCCGGCGCGACCATGTCCTATGGCACCTTTGAGTTTCTTTTCAGTGATTTGCATGACAAAGGTGTTAATTTTCATGAGCGACTTGAAACGATGTACCAATATTTAAAGCAGGACAAGCAGAATATCCGGGTGGATGAAAGAATTTTTGTGCCTGAGGGCTTGAGTATTCAAGACTGCGGTGAGTTGGGTCGACAATTGATCGCTTGTGTGACTAACAACAGGAATTATCTTTTCAGATTACGGCCAGCCCAATAATAAGGTCGTGACCAATCATATGCCAAAACAGGTTGTATCATTCTAGTGCATTGAAGCGTCGGAAGAATCAATGCCCTGTGATGAGAGCGGCGCGACCGATGAGTGATGAATGACTAATTTCCAATCCCCATCGATGTATTGGAAAACATTCGTGCACATGGTACGAATCATGCGATGATCTGCTTCGGGCAGAGCAATATTTTCAAAGCAATTTACCCACGCCACTTCCCCGCAAACATTGACTTTGACCGCGCTTGCGGCTATTGGGCATGGTCCCTGATGATTAAAGATAGCCTGCCAACTTTGAAAAATGGCTTCCCAACCCTCTAATCGATCCCAACCAGGATGAATACAGTAAACATCATCATCATGACTCCATAGGTGGGACATTAATGCCGAATCGGCTTGTGATAAAGCCAGATAGAAACGGTCATTGGCTGCCAGAACGTCAAGATTGATTGAATTTTCGGTCATGATCCCCCCCCAGGAAAGCCTCTGCATAAAGTATCATTTTGATCAGTTTATGGCGATAAAGGACAGAGGACTTCTTTTGGAGTATACAATAAAGAGCCCGCACAGGGCGGGCTTAATAGGATTACACGGGCACTTTAAAGCGCTTTCTTTATTGGAGTGAATATGATTTCGAAAACGTTCCCACTATGCAAAGCAAACAATATGCCATCTCTAAAAATCAATGGGTTAGCAGATTTTTGTTATGCGGTTGTAAAAAAAATGGACGTTCAAGATGGAGCCAGGAAAAAATCCGGTAGATAGAATTTTGGTCTATTCAGGGCGGTTAAAATTTTAAGTTCGGCAAAAAAGCAAGGGTTGCATTTAAAAAGGAAATACTTATAGTAGAAAGCTGATTTCAGCGGACTGAAATCATCACATGAGACTAACAAGGAGGTTGGTATGTCTAAGATGTTCCGTATTTTACTTCAATACATTCTGTTTTCTCTGGTTGGGCTACTGTCTGTGACTGAAGCCAATGCAACCCCTGTTTTTATTAACGAAATTCACTACGACAATACAGGTTCGGACGTGAACGAGGGGGTTGAAATAGCGGGTCCGGCGAATACAGACCTAACTGGTTGGAGCCTGGTGCTGTATAACGGCAGTAATGGGCAGTCTTATTCTACAAGAGCGCTTTCTGGAGCTATTGTGAATTCGATTAACGGTTTTGGAGTCTTGTCTTTTGCTTACAGTGGTATACAAAATGGTGCGCCCGATGGTGTAGCACTTGTCGATGATGCGAATCAACTGATCCAGTTTTTAAGCTATGAAGGCGTGATTCATGCGACTTCCGGTGTGGCGGCAGGTCAATCCAGTATTGATATTTTAGTGCAAGAGCCCGCCAGTACCTTAGTGGGTACATCGCTTCAGTTATTGGGTACAGGTACAGAGTATGAAGATTTTCAATGGGGCCAGAGCGCACCCCAAACTTTTGGTGCGCTAAAT
>JAIPFG010000008.1 GCA_021736745.1 Pseudomonadales bacterium | reverse complement strand
TATGCTCTCTGAAGCCGACGTTGGCATCCTGTTTAGAGCCCCAAGTAATGTCATCAGTGAGTTCCCTCAGTTCTCATCAGTCAACAGTTATGAGGAACTTAAAAGAGAGTTTATCAAAGCCAGTAACCGAGACCTTTAGTGAGACAATTCTCTCGTTAGAAAATAGTAAGATTTATTTATTCAAAAGTGAGTCTTTTATCTAAGTCTAGTTGATGTTCGACAAGCCGGCGTCAGGCTATATTTTTGGCCCATAAACCATATGGGATGATTATTGACTTAAATAATGAATGGTTAAATATGAATAATCGTTTCCCTCGAATAAAAATCTTTACTGCTTGGATTTTTCTGCTCGCCACCTTTTGTGCTGCTTTGCATGCGCAAACAAATTATTCGGCTGTAACCGACGATGGCCGTGGCGCAATTGCCACGGTCAACCCAAAAGCTACGACAGCAGCATTAGCGGCTTACCATCAGGGGGGTAATGCAATAGATGCGGCAGTAGCGGCCGCTCTCACTTTGGGTGTTGTGGACGGTTATAATTCCGGTATCGGTGGTGGTTGCTTTATCCTTGTTCGTTGGGCGGATGGCCAAATCGAAGCAATTGATGGGCGCGAAATGGCACCGGCTGCGGCAGATCGAGACATGTACCTGCGCGATGGCATTGTTGATGCGAGCCTAAGCAAAACAGGCGCATTAGCCATCGGTATACCGGGTTCTCTCTTGGCTTATGATTATCTGATCAATAAAGGTGGCCAGTTATCGCTGGCCGACTCACTATCTGCCGGTACTGATTTGGCGGAGAAGGGATTCAAAGTAGACACGCTTTATACTCACCGACTAAACAGAGCCTCAGCCGCAATCAAACAATTTCCTGCCACGGCAAAAATTTTCCTGAATGAGCAGGGTAATACTCTGGTTCCGGGAGAGAGGCTTATCCAATCAGATTTGGCCTATACCTATCGAAAAATAGCCGCACAGGGGGTTGATTATTTCTATCAAGGAGAATTTGCTACCAAGTTGGCATCCTGGATGCAAAAAAACGGCGGCATAATTACCAGGCAAGACTTTTCAAATTATCGCCTCCAATTCAGACACCCTTTACTCACGCGGTATCGTGGTTATACGTTGGTAGGGTACCCCCCGCCCAGTTCCGGCGGTATTCATGTCGCGCAAATTTTAAACATGCTGGAACAGTTTGATATTAATAAACTTTCGGATGTCGATCGCCATCATTTATTGGCTGAAGCGATGAAATTAGCTTTTGCCGATCGAGCCTATTGGTTGGGGGACTCTGATTTTGTCAATGTTCCGAAAGGTTTAATAGATCCAGAATATGCAAAAAGCCTAGCGTCAAAAATTAATATGCAAAAAGCCAATAGCGTGCCTCAGCAAGGTTTGCCACCCAATGCCGAAACCGATTTTTTCGGTAAACATACAACGCATATTGCTGCAGCTGATAAAGAAGGTAATTGGGTCGCTATTACTACCACCGTTAATACCTCTTTCGGTTCAAAAGTGGTGATACCTGGGACAGGGGTCATTCTCAACAACCAGATGGATGATTTTTCTATTCAGCCAGGGACACCGAATGCTTTCGGGCTGGTAGGGGTGGAGGCCAATAGCATTCAACCGGGAAAGCGACCGCTATCAAGCATGAGTCCAACTATTGTGTTAAAGGACAACAAGCCAGTATTGACCCTTGGTGCGGCTGGCGGGCCGACGATCATCACGCAAGTGGTTCAGGCCCTGGTGAATACCATTGATCTCTGTATGGAACTACCGGAAGCCCTGGCGGCAGTCCGTGTACACCATCAATGGAAGCCTGATGTATTGCTGACTGAAGGGACCATGCCGCAAGAAGAACAAGAAGAGCTCAGTAGACGGGGACATCAAATCAAAATACGCGACTATCTGGGCGCAACTCAGGCAATCAGCCTCAATGGTATGGGCGAATTCATCGCCGCATCCGAACCAAGGATACAAGAGAAAAATAACAGCGAAGAATAGCTAAGCACTTGGCGATGGTAGAGGCTTACTTCAAGGGCCATCTTCCAAAGTGTATTTGAGTGGTAGCGTGAAACGATAGGTTTCTCCGGGAATCTCTTGTGGAACAGCAGGGTAGGGACTGGCATTCAATGCGCTTCGTCGGGTAATGTCTGTGAGTTGTTCGGAAGTACTGCTTAAAACAGCAATATCCTTAATCTCTCCGTCCCGATGAATAGTGATCTGTATCTTTATGTCGCCTTCTAAGCTCTGTTTCCGGGAATCGTTGTCATAGGCCTGATGTTCAGGTCTAGCAAACCAGGTAAGCAATTCTAGGAAATATTGATGTTCTATCTGAGCACGTTTATTTGGCAATGGGCTTGTATTCGAGAGTGAGTTTTTTTCAACAGTTGTCGTATTGGTTTTAGGGGTAGTGGCTGAGGCGGTTAACTGTTGAACTGTCTCAGAAGGTTTAGGGTCCATTCGAACGGGTTCTGGCTTGGCCTTGGGTTGAGTTATCTTTTCCTCTATTGGTTCTGGCGGAATTATAATAGGTTCGCTAAGTGAAGACTGTTTGGTGTACCTAAGCTTAACAGCTAAGGGCTGAACAGGCTCTTGATCAAAATAGCCTTTATAAAAGAGATAAATGGCACCCCAGAGTAGGGTGCACAAGAGAGTAAGCCCTGACAATATATAAACAAAACAGGGCGTTTTTTTCTGAGCAGGTGGTGACGGAATATCTTCCCTCACCCGCAATTGGCTGATCGTTAAACCGTCGCTAAATTCCGGCTCCTGTGTTAATAACACTTCAAGCCCAGCGTCCGAAAAATCTTTCAGGTAGGTTTTGGCAAGATTTGGGTCGATAGTCTCGAATAGGATAACCGGGACGACCGAAAATAGTTGCTCAATGACGTCCTCTGATGTTGATCTGGTTAGACTGCAGATATTTGAAATAGCGAGGCTTTTACTGACCCCTGAGCCAAGCTTGCCACTGAAGGTAATACGGTAGACCGGGCCTAATTTTTCCGCTGATTTATGCTGGGGTCTTGAGTTTTCTTCCGTTGGCTCCGCTATCAGATAGTTTGGTTGGCCCTCTTGACGTTCAATGGGTGCGTAATGGCTAAAGACAATGTTTGCATTGGTAATTTCATCATGTTCGGCGCAATAAGGCTCGATACAAAGATTGAGCCCTGCATCTTGAAAAGCTTCCAGATAAGTCTCAGCGAGCTCACGGCCTTCCACCTGGGCAATAACAACCGGTTTAACCGAAAACAAACTGTCCAGCAATTCATCGGCATCAATGTTGGTCATCAAAGAAATTTGTTTTAATACTTCAGATCGCCGAACACCGGCACGTAAATCACCATGGAAAATTATGCTATAGCGTTCAGGTTCAAGCATAGGACCGGGACTAATTAGCGTTTTCTAAATGTGCGATTAACAAAGGCCTAATGGTTTCTATTCCAGGTTTTTCGTTCAACAGCTCCTGTTTACTTAAACCTTTTAACTCATGGGGGAACACCAACCACTGGTTGGTTTTGTGTAGATAAAAGTCAGGCGTCAAATCCGTTATGTTATTTTCGGGTTTGAAATAAGGCGTAGCAATGCGAACCTCAGGGAAATTTTCACCACACTCCTGACGAAGGTGAAAAAGGATTTGTTGCATACTGGCACCAGTGTCAAAAACGTCATCGACTAAAAGAAGGCGGTCTGTTTTCATGATCTTACTCACTATATAGTTTAAACCATGCACCTGCACCTGCTCAGCTGTTTCGTTGATCCCCGTGTAATAGGATGTACGGATGGCAATATGGTCTGTTGTCACTCCGAAAAGATCCAGTAATTCCTGGATGGCAATACCTACAGGCGTACCTCCTCGCCAGACGCCGACAATAAAATTAGGGATGTAGCCGCTACGGAATATTTTAGCGCCCAGTTCGAAAGAATCTTGAAGCAATTGTTCTGCATCGATAAATATTTTTTTGCTCAATGAACGCTCCTCTGCAAAGAGGTTTCATTGTAAAGGAATCTGAGAAGCGAAAGGTAGTGTGGATTGTCCGGAGTTAACCACAAACTCATCAACGCCTGTTGAATGAATGATATAGATCAAATAAGATAGCCCGCTTAGCACGGTAAAATAATCCCGTCATTTTTAAGATATCGATACTGGTTTACCAGTAGTGACCGTTCGGCATAAAGTGAAGTGCAAGTGTTCTTGGATAGGTTTGATCAGGCCTTTACTGCAAACATGCCAAGTAGATAATTAAGGATATTTAATGCATACCCTTCAAGTGGTTCAAAGGGTCAGAACATTCCATCGGTTATTCTTTAGCGCCTTTTATTTGTCTTTTAGGGTATCACTGTTAATCCTTTTGTTTTTTGTTTCAGCCTCAAGTAACGCTCAATCTAATGTAACGCTACTTGAACTCATTCAGAAACATCCAAGCGCTGAATTATTTGAAGGCGCAACTCGCTACGGTGAAATTGACCCATCATCATCTGCTGTACCGGTTTATAAGGATGATGAGCGCATCGGATTTTTATTTCTTAATTCAGAACTGGTTAACTCCGTCGGTTATTCAGGTAAACCAATCCATGTCTTAGTGGGACTGGATAATCAAGGTGTTATAAAGACGGTTCGATTGATTAAGCATTCAGAACCCATTGTTCTCATTGGCATCCCCGAGTCAGAAATCACACAATTAATGGATGGCTATATTGGTTTTGATCTCGTTTCTTTTTTAAAAAAACCTAATGACAACCCCCGATTCGATGCCATTAGCGGCGCTACGGTCACCATCCGTGTCATCGATGACAGTATTATTCGTTCAGCTATTAAAGTGGCACGAGCCCATGGTTTGGGTGGAGTGCGTTCTCAGCGTAAAGGGCCGAAGGCCTCGGTCGACACAGAACAGCAGGAGAGTAAAGATTGGACCGACCTTATCGCTGAAAAATCAGTAACACGACTGAAATTAACCGTCGGGGACATCGATAAAGCTTTTAGCGTTTCACCAGGAAGCTCACAAGCCAGCGAAGCTGATCCTGATGAGACTTTTATAGATTTATATGTTGCGCAGGTCTCTGTACCCAGTATTGGTGTCAGTTTGTTAGGTACAGCGGAATATCAAAACCTGACACACAAACTCAAACCCGGTAAGCAGGCCATTCTAGTGGCTGCCAAGGGAGAATATTCCTTCAAAGGTTCGGGCTATGTCCGAGGTGGTATTTTTGATCGGTTTGAGTTGGTACAAGGAGACGATATTATCCGTTTTCGGGATTTGCACCACAAGAAACTGAGGAAAGTAAAGGCAGAAGGTGCACCAGAAGACTTCAAGGAAGTGGATCTTTTTATGATTCCGGAGGACAGTACGCTGGATGTTGCAAAGCCCTGGAAGTTGCAGTTATTAGTTGGGCGTGAACTTCAAGCTCTGGAGAAAGTATTTCGAACATTCCATCTGAATTATCAAATTCCCGCACACTACCTTAAATTTGAAGCCGTTACTGCTCCAATATCAGCGGATACCAATGCGATAGAAGATTACGAGCAACCAGTATTGTGGAAACAGCTTTGGCAGGACAAATGGCTTGAATCATCCGTTCTTATTGTTGCGTTAGGTGTACTTACGGCTATTTTCTTTTTTCAGGATTGGTTGGTGCGACGTCAGGTATTGTCACAAAGAATCAGAACGGGCTTTTTACTGTTCTCTTTATTCGGAATAGGGTTCTATGCTTCGGCACAACTTTCCGTGGTAAATATTCTGACAGTTATTAATGCGCTCATCACCGGGTTTAGTTGGGAGTACTTCCTAATGGAACCGTTGATTTTTATTCTTTGGGGTAGTGTTGCAATGGCATTACTTTTCTGGGGGAGAGGCGCTTTTTGTGGTTGGCTGTGCGCTTTTGGCGCCTTGCAAGAGTTTATCACGCGTTTTGCGAAGAAAGTGGGTATTCCTCAATGGATTGTGCCTTGGGGCTTACATGAAAGGCTTTGGCCGATTAAATATATCATTTTTCTGGTTTTGTTTGGTGTATCGCTACACTCGTTAGAGTTGGCAGAACGGTTGGCCGAAATAGAGCCTTTCAAAACGGTAGTTGTGCTGAAGTTTATCCGGGACTGGCCTTACGTTTTATTGGCGATAGCCTTATTAGCGCCCTGTTTTTTTGTCGAGCGTTTTTACTGTCGTTATCTGTGCCCACTGGGCGCCGCTTTGGCCATACCTGCCCGTGTCCGAATGTTTGATTGGTTGAAACGCTACCGCAGACAGTGCGGCAATCCCTGCCAAGTATGTGCCAATGAATGTATGGTGCAAGCGATCCACCCCGAAGGGCAGATCAACCCAAACGAATGTCTTTATTGCTTGCATTGTCAGGAGCGCTATTATGACGACCAAGTCTGTCCCGTGGTGATTAAGAAACGTGGCCGACAGGAGCGTCAGCAGGCTATGAATTCGGGAAGCTCAGCTGAGCTTGCGAAACAAATTCTCATTGATATTCGTGAGGAAAAAGGAGGCAAATAAAACATGTGGGGTTGAACCGCACTTGACTCTCCATGTTTCTCAAAGGGTTGTTCCAACTATTGTTTACTTCACAGTCTGCGTCGCATTCGCTGAAGAAACACTCTTTGGAAGTATCCGAAAAAAAGATCCCTTATATTGAAGGAGTACATAAATGACTAAGAAGAAAGATCAACCAGCTGAACTATTAGATCCCAAGGGAGCCTCTCGTCGAGAGTTAATATCCCGATCTGCCGGCATCGCAACTGTAGCAGGGTTGGGGGCTACCATGGGCGGGTTGTCCGCACTCACGCCACAAACTGCCAAAGCGGATAGTAGTAATAGCCCGCATGTGGCGCCTGGGGATTTAGATGAATACTATGGTTTCTGGAGCAGTGGCCAGGCGGGGGAAGTTCGCATCATGGGTATACCCTCTATGCGTGAATTAATGCGTATCCCTGTGTTTAATCGTTGTAGCGCCACAGGATGGGGCATCACCAACGAAAGCGTTAAGATTTTAACTGAAGGCTTGCTGCCGGAAACCAAAGAGTTTCTTAAAGATAAAGGCGGTGTTTGGCACAATGGCGATGCCCACCATCCACACATGTCTTTTACGGATGGGACCTATGATGGCCGTTATTTGTTTATCAATGATAAAGCGAATACGCGGGTGGCACGAATTCGTATCGATGTCATGAAATGTGACAAAATTATTGAAATCCCCAACGCCGCGGATATTCACGGTCTGCGGCCCCAGAAATATCCACGTACAGGTTATGTTTTTGCTAACGGCGAGCACCGGGTACCAATCCCAAATGATGGATCAATTCTGGATGAACCCGATAAATACCATGCAATTTTCAGTGCCATCGATGGGGATAAAATGGAAGTAGCTTGGCAGGTCATGGTTGACGGCAACCTGGATAACTGTGATGCAGATTATCAGGGGCTCTACGCTGTTTCCACCTGCTATAATAGCGAGGGTGGTGTAACGCTAGCGGAAATGACTGCCAGTGAGCAGGATTGGGCGGTTGTTTTCGATATTAAAGCAATTGAAGCTGGCGTTAAAAAAGGCGATTTCAAGCGTATCGGTGGTGTTCCTGTCCTGGATGGTCGAAAAGGATCTAAGTACACACGCTATATTCCTGTTTCGAACAGTCCGCATGGATGTAATACGGCACCTGATGGCAAACATATCGTGATAAACGGAAAACTATCACCCACTGTCACCGTGCTTGATGTGAGAAAATTCCCCGATCTATTCAAAGACAAAATCAAACCGAGAGATGCCGTGGTTGCCGAACCTGAACTTGGCTTAGGTCCCTTGCATACAGCATTTGACGGCAAGGGTAATGCTTTCACAACACTGTTTCTGGATAGCCAGGCGGTAAAATGGAATATTGATAAAGCTATTCGGGCCTATAACGGTGAAAAGGTTAATCCCATTTTGGAAAAGGTCGATGTGCAATATCAACCCGGTCATAACCACACTTCTATGGGTGAGACCAAGGAAGCGGATGGGAAATGGCTGGTGTCCTTAAACAAATTTTCCAAAGATCGTTACATTAATGTTGGTCCACTAAAACCTGAAAACGACCAGCTCATTGATATCACCGGCAGTAAAATGAAAGTGGTACATGATGGACCGACCTTCGCCGAACCCCATGACTGTATCATTGTGCGCGGAGATATTGTGAACCCCAACAAGATATGGACGCGAGATGACCCAATTTTCGCGGACGCACGCGCTTGGGCGAAGAAAGATGGTGTGACACTTGAATCCGATAGCAAGGTGATTCGGGATGGGAACAAGGTTCGCGTCTATATGTGGTCCATTGCGCCATCCTTCAGTATGAGCGACTTTACCGTGAATCAAGGCGACGAAGTAACCGTCTTTGTTACCAACATGGATCAGATCGATGATTTGACGCACGGATTTACATTGGCAAATTATGGCATCGCCTTTGAGATTGCCGCTCAGGCAACCGCATCGATCACGTTTAAAGCGGATCGACCGGGTGTTCATTGGTACTATTGCCAGTGGTTCTGCCATGCATTGCATATGGAAATGCGTGGCCGCATGTTGGTAAAGCCTACCTAGGTTAACCTCATCAACATGATCCGTTTAAACTACGCGGTGGCGAGTATTCTCTCTGCCGCGTTGTTTTTTATCAGCGCCAATTTGCCTGCCGAAATACATCACGTAACAGCGAGTGGCGAAAGGCTGGCCATAGTAATAGAAAAGGCGCGCAATGGTGATACTATCGAATTGGAACCCGGTCATTACCTGGGCCCTCTCATCATTCGAACATCCATTACTCTGAAGGGGAAAAGCGGTTCAATTATTGACGGAGAAGGGAGAGGGCACGTTATTTTGGTTGATGCACCCCAGGTGACAATTGAGAGCCTGCAGATAGAAAATTCAGGGCAGTTATTATCTGAAGAACATAGCGGTATTTTTATCACTCAAAACGCGAATGGGGCAGTAATTCGCAACAATGAACTGAAGAACAATTTGATTGGGGTTTATCTTAAGGGGCCATCAGATGCTCAGGTGGTTTCAAATACTATTATTGGGCTAAGTGACTTAAGGGTTAACGAAAGAGGAAATGGTGTCCAGCTTTGGAACAGTCCCGGCTCTATCATTATTGATAACCACATTGAGTATGGCAGAGATGGTATTTTCGCAACCACTAGCAGAAATAATCGATTCAGTGGAAATTATTTCAGTAACCTAAGATTTGCTGTGCATTATATGTATACCAACCACAGTGAAATTTCCAATAATATCTCTGAGGGTAACCATGTCGGTTTCGCTTTGATGTACTCATCGCAACTGAAGGTCACAGGAAATATTTCTCGGAAGGATAGAGACCGGGGAATATTTTTTAATTTTGCAAACACCTCAAAAATTACGAATAATCGCGTTGACGGTGGCGTAGAAAAATGTGCTTTTATCTATAATTCAAATATGAATCAAATAGTTAGAAATCATTTTGAAGGTTGTAAGATAGGTATCCATTTCACCGCAGGTTCAGAACAAAATGAAATTTGGGGTAATAATTTTATCGGTAACCGTACCCAGGTAAAATACGTGGGGACAAGAGAGTTAGAATGGTCACGTAACGGAGAGGGTAACTATTGGAGTGACCACCTTGCCTTTGATCTAAATGGTGACGGTGTTGCCGATAAACCTTATAGGCCAAATACCATCGTCGACCAATTAGTTTGGCGCCACCCGACGGCCAAGATTCTTTTAAACAGTCCCGCTTTACAATTGTTACAATGGGCGCAATCGCAGTTCCCGGCGTTACATCCCGGTGGGGTTCAGGACAGCGTGCCACTCATGCAACCTAGTTCGCTCTAACGCAATAACATTCAATCAATGATTAAACTTTCTAAAGTCAGCAAATCCTATGGTAAAAAAACAGTTGTTAATCAAGTGGATTTGTCTGTGTCCGCAGGAGAAAGCGTTGCTGTTATAGGGCACAACGGTGCAGGCAAAACCACCTTAATGAAGCTCATATTAGGCTTGGTCAGACCCAGTTCAGGTGTATTGGATATTGCAACGGAACAGGGCAAGGACCCGCATAGTGATATTGGATTTCTTCCGGAGACTGTTTTTTTTCAAGGGGAAATGACAGGTCGCCAGGTGTTGGAATTCTATGCCAAGTTGAAACAGGCCCCACGCCATCAATGTACAGAATTAATGGCGTGGGTCGGACTTAATGATTCCGCCAACGCCCGCGTGAAAACCTATTCAAAAGGCATGCGTCAACGTTTAGGCTTGGCGCAAGCGCTTCTCGGAAAACCTAAATTACTATTACTGGATGAGCCTACGACAGGCTTAGATCCTTTTTTGCGTCATCACTTTTACCAAATACTGCGTAACTGTCAGGCTAAGGGTACGGCTATTCTGATATCCTCACATGCGTTATCTGAAATAGAAGGGAAGATCGACAAAGTTCTGATTATGAAGCAGGGGCAAGTGGTAATCCAGGGAACCTTGGACCAATTACGTGAAGCCGCAAAATTACCCACACAAATTCGTGTGATTGTGTTGCCCGGCAAGGAACTTATTTTTAAGGGGTTTCAACAGCAATCTCCTCATGCCATCAATGGGGAAGACCATTTCGGCACTTTTTCTTTCCAGTGCCAACAGCATCAAACCGTTGAGCTAATGAATGTCATTATGGCCCAACAAGCCAACATAAAGGATGTGCAGATCATTCCCCCTCGACTGGACGACCTTTATGCCCATTTCGTAGGTAAGGAAAGCCACCCATGAATGCTATTGCCACTATCGTCCAGGCTGAATTTCAACGTTCCATACGCAATCGATGGGCCCTGGCATCAGTGATATTACTGGCGAGCTTGGCCTTCTCTTTAGTAGTGTTAGGATCAACCCCCATCGGGGATTCCCGCGCCAGTCTGATGAGTATTACCACGGTGAGCCTTTCGAGTTTGAGTCTATACCTTATTCCTTTGGTCGCACTGACGATTTCTTTTGATGCCATTGTCGGGGAACAGGAACAGGGGACATTGCTCTTGCTTCTGACCTATCCCATTTCCCGATGGCAAATTATCTTAGGCAAATTTCTTGGTCACCTGGCAGTACTTCTTCTGGCGATTTTGTTGGGATACGGTAGTGCAGGATTGTATTTGGTAAGGTTAGAAAGTTCTACGATAAGTGATTGGATCAGTTATGCCCAGATGATGGGAAGCTCACTTCTATTGGGTGCGGTATTTATCAGCCTTGGTTGTCTCATTAGTTTGTTGAGCAAAGTACGCGCCAGTGCGATAGGTGCCGCTGTCGGGGCTTGGCTGTTTCTGCTGGTTCTATACGACCTTATTCTTTTAGGACTAATCTTAGCGGATAAGGAGCAGCAACTATTACCTATCGTCTTCGATGCCTTAGTGCTTATTAATCCAGCAGATGCGTATCGATTGTATAACTTAGCGGGTTCAGAAGCCGCCAGCATGGTGTCTGGTGTAGCCAGCTTGACGGATTCAGTCAGCGCCAATGGACTGCTTGGTTTGATGTGTATTTGGATTGTTCTGCTGTTGTCTTCGGCTATGTACCTTTTCAGTCGAAAGGAGCTATAAAGTGAATAAACATTTGCAAAGCCTATGTCTGTTAATCTGTTTTTGGCTTGTTTCTGCCTGCCAACCGAACCAACAAGTTGAACGGCCAAAGCCACAGTTGCCGACATCTGATGCCATCGGCTATTTCTGTAATATGCTGGTTAAGGAACATGAAGGCCCCAAAAGTCAGATTTATCTTGCAGGTAAAACAGAGCCTTTATGGTTCACTACTGTCAGAGACGGTATTGCCTATACAAAACTTCCAGAGGAGTCCCTAGGGGTATCTGTTCTGTATGTGACAGCAATAGATACCACGACAGAATTCAATTTAAGTCACCCGGAAGTATTACCGGGTTCCTGGGTGCAAGCCGACTGGGCGCTCTATGTCATCGAAAGTAATTTACGAGGGGGTATGGGTGCCATGGAGGCATTTCCGTTCAGAGAGGGTGCTGAAGCAAGTCAGTTTGTTGATATCTATGGGGGTCGAATTGTCAGGTTTTCAGATATTCCAGAGGAGTATGTTCTGGGTAATTCGGGGACTTTGTCAGGCGAGGAAGAACAAAAAGAAGCGGTAGTAGATCATAAGAAAATACACTGAGCCTTAATTCTAAGATACTTTTGCAATGAATAAGTCGTCTATCTTCATCTAGTATCTAATTTTTTGTCGCCAGATATTTTACTTCAAAGTGGGTCCGGTAATAGTGGTTATCAGTTGTGAAGGTTAGTATTGTTTTTCCATTGCGTAATTAGGATATTGAATAAACTCTTTTGAACATTTCCAGATTAATTCACATTTTTCAAACTGTTCAAACTAAAATCCGCCTCAGTCAATCCTGTATTAAATTGGTACTCCGACCAAACTAACTGCGTACTTCTGCCACTCTGATGATTTTTCATGCGCATCTCACCTGCGCGCCAGTATTTATCGTTAAACTGCTGATAGTTATCCATTGTCAGCGTTTTTAGTAATACACCTTTACGGTCATAGTAATCGATTTTCTTGATGAGGTAGGTGTTCTTGTCAATCCAGGTCTCCAGGCGCTGATAGCCCGAATATTTGTCCTTGGGGAATCGGTTGACTATATAACAGTCTGCGCCTTCCAGCTGCGCATCCCGTTCATACTGATAGTCATATTTAGTGACGTCTTGTGAACTAATATCTTCAAAAGTAATATCCGTACCGGAAAATGGAGTAAATGCATTATTGGAAAGAATCCGTTTTACCTGATTATTTTCAGGATCGTAAACCCATTGTTCATCTGCATTATCTTTATGGGATATAGTTAACATGGCATAGCGTTTAAGGTCTTTTGGTTTATCGAAAACCATTAAACGTTTATTTCCGTCGGGAGAGTTTTCAAGATACTTCAGGCGGATCTCACGTGTTTTCTGGGTTCCGTCAGGATCTCTAACGACAGCGATAAATTTGGATTGACTATCGCCATAACCGGGGCTCCCATAACCCATGAGCGGTCCATGCCTTCTATCCGTTTCACGGTAAAGACGCTGGCCTTTTTCTGCAGCAGGCAAGTTAGCCAGCTCATCGGCAAGGGATTTACATACAACTACGCCATCCAATACTTCGCATTTACGCTGATAGGACTCGGCTGCAGTTACGCTTAACGTAATTGATAACAGTAAAACGCCAATTACTTTAGCCTCAGTCCGCATTGATTATCTCCCTTGCATTGGTTATGACGAGTAAAATGTAGATCACTAATATATAGTGCATGATCGCCTATTTTGCTTTGATTGATCAAACAAAAATTACCCCTCCCGTTCGAACTGAATTATCATAGCCGCCACTTCTTCACTTAAGGGGGCTTAGGACGTTGGAATTTTTAACTGAATATGGTGTGTTTTTAGCCAAAGTCATTACGGTCGTTGTCGCTATTCTCATTATTATTGGCAGTATCGTCTCCGCAGGAATGCGGACCAGAAAAGGCCCTGCCGGCCATATTGAGGTCACCCATTTAAACCAAGAAATTGAGGAAATGACGGGGGCTATTCGAAATATTGCGCTAGACAAAGATGTGCTTAAGCAAGAAGTTAAGAATGAAAAAAAGCAGGCTAAACATGATAAGAAAGAACGGATTAAGATTGAAAAGGAGGGGGGGCATAAGAAGCGTGTCTATGTTATTGAATTTGAAGGCGATATTAAAGCTTCTGCGGTGGAGTCACTGCGTGAGGAAATCACCAGCATTTTATCGATAGCAAAAAAAGAAGATGAGGTCGTATTAAAGCTGAGCAGTAGCGGTGGTATGGTTCATACCTACGGACTTGCATCATCACAGGTCCAGCGTATTTGTGACCGACAAATTCCTCTGACCATTTGTGTGGATAAAGTCGCCGCTAGTGGCGGATATATGATGGCCTGCGTCGCAAATAAAATCATTGCAGCCCCTTTTGCTATCTTAGGGTCGATTGGTGTTGTTGCCCAGTTGCCTAACTTTAATCGGTTACTTAAAAAACATGATGTAGATTATGAACTGATGACAGCAGGTGAATATAAAAGGACTTTGACGCTTTTTGGTGAAAATACAGATAAAGGAAGAGAGAAATTCATGGAGGAATTGGAAGATACTCACCAGCTTTTCAAGTCTTTCGTGGCTGAGTGCCGTCCTCAACTTAATGTTGACGAGGTGGCAACGGGAGAGGTGTGGTTCGGAAGGCGTGCTCTTGATAAAAAACTGATTGATGAACTGGGAACAAGTGACGATTATCTAATGTCAGCCTGCAGGCAAGCTAACGTCTATAAGGTGACATATGTTCACAAAAAATCTTTACAGGATCGTCTCTCCTTGGCGGCATCTGCTGCTGGAGATCGCCTGATTTTAACTTGGTTTGAAAGGCTATCTAACTTTAAGTTTTATTCCTAACGATTTGTTTTAAAATATTTTTTGTAGAAACGCTGATACGTTCAGCCTAGACAGTTAATTCAACAAGTACGTGGTTTCCATTTTTACTATGTATTAATCTCTGCGTAGCCTACCCGACACCGCAATGGGAGTCGGGTAGCGGAGAACGACAATATAAGAAGACAGTAAAAACGAGAGAATCGCTGTGGCTTGAATCAGGTGCGAAGCCTCTTCACCAATGAGATGAATTCCCGTCGCTATGTACGCAATAAGTAGTGAAAATTCACTAATCTGGCCAAGGCGGAAACCAATTTCCCAGGCCAGCTCCTTCGTTTCACTGATCCGGGTTAAAAGAAAACGAAATATTGTGGGTTTTAGCGATAACATCAGCCCCGTTAATAATAGCGCTGGCACAAATACTTCATTGAGTAAGTTCAGCTTAAAACTGGCGCCAATAGAAAAGAAGAATAAAATCAGGAAAAAATCTCGAAGGGGCTTCAAACTGATAGCTATAAACTGAGCGATTGGGCTTGTTGCTACGGTAACGCCGGCAATAAAGGCGCCAATTTCTGATGACAACCCGACCAACTCCGCTGCCTCCGCCAAACCAAGGCACCATCCAATGGCTACCAGAAAAATATATTCTTGAAAACGATCAAATCTTTGAATTAGTTTTAAAAGGACAAAACGTACAAAAACGACAGCAAATAAAATTAGTAGGGGTAGGGCACAGATGGTGAGCAAATAATTTGTAAAGGTGGCATCCCCTGTTTCACTCGTATAAAGCACCAATAAAACAAAGATAGCGATCAAATCTTGAAGAAGTAGCAGTCCCACCACTAGCTCTCCCGTATGACGGTGGTGCAGAACAGTGGTCGGTAACAGCTTAATGCCGATAATGGTGCTGGAAAACATCATAGCGATTCCAATGACAATGCTCTCCGTTGATGAAAAACCAAAGACAAGAGCGATGCCGTATCCAGTTAAAGCAAAAGCCCCTGAACTCAGCAGCGCAACGAATGTGGCTTTTTTTAGCATGTGATAAAGATTACTGGGCTGCATATCCAGCCCAAGTAAAAACAATAAGAAAATAATGCCGATGTGAGAAATATCTGAAAGCAGGCTTGTTTTGGTGATGAACGCAAATCCGTATGGGCCCAATATGGCGCCCAATACAATATAGGCAACAAGGAGTGGTTGTCGTGTATAAAGTGCTAAAGACGCGAGAACCGCCGCACCAGAAAAGATTAAAAAGAATGAAAAGGTGATCGATTCAAGTCCCATAAATACACTGGATTCCGTGTTTGGCTGAATTAGTCGAAAGAAATGAACCTTATCAAAATTGGATCATTGCAGCACAGTTTAAGTGATTGCTTATCGCTATGCACGCACAGCTCACCACATCAACTTGTATAACGTTAAGCATAAGCGCTATATCTATCCATAAGTCATTATGCCGGCCCACGATAAAATAATTGCATACTGTTTGGCGATGCCTTTATTCGGTTCATGGCTTTACAGGGTGTATTCTAAATTTTGTTTGCTACCTATTTTTCGCTGACGGAATCCTTAATTATCCCTTTTAAAATAGTGCTATGGCCTGTAGTAAATACTTACATCGATAAAAACTATTGAATATAGATGAGAGATGTCTTATTTTATGAGAGATATCTCACGTTAAATTGATGAGATATCTCTCATTGTGTGAGAGATATCTCATATAGCTTTTAAGTCAGTTCAACTAAAAAAGAGAAATCAATGACAAAGTTTCCTGCTGAAGAAAAGAGCCCCCTCAAGGGGCGTTTAAAAGAAGAAATCCGTCAGTTAATTATCCATGCAGGTATTCGTGCTTTCTCAGACTATGGTTTTCATGGAATGAAGATAGCCGCTGTGGCCAGAGAGGCGGGTGTTGCTAACGGTACATTTTATTTACATTTCAGGGATAAGGAGGCGCTGCACAGCGAAATCGTTCGACTCGCTGCGGCAAAGCTAGCGTCTAGCATATTCGCTGCACATAATTACAATGCTACGTCTGGTAACTCAGACCGCGCTGAAATTGAGGCAGTAATTGATTTTGCAGAAAAAAATAAAGATCTTATGCGCATTGCACTGGATAACAGCGTTCCTGACTCAAACGATAAAGCAGATTTATTTAAACCTTTAATTGAACTCCGCATGGAGGAACTCAAAAAGGGCGTTAAAGACGGACATATCCATCATGGTATTCATCCAGAAATTGGGGCACGCGCTGAAATCGGTATGATTCTATCAGTTGTTAATTGGTGGCTGGCTAACCGGAATAAAGCAACGAAAGAACAGCTATTAACTACATTGACTCATTTGCGTCGATCCTGGGCTATTACAGATTCGAATATTGACGATATTGACTCTTTATTATCACAATGGGATTCACGTTTATAACCGTTAGAGTATTTTTGTAGTGGCAGGGAAGATATTAATAGTCTATTATTTCCTGTAATCTTTATTACAGGAAATAATAGACTATCCGAATAGCCAAAGAATTTGCACACTATGACAAAAATCCCGACTTCACCACAACCGCTTTTTGATACCCTAGAAAATCTAAAACTTTCTTTAGGCCAACCAACCGTTGAGCCTATTTCCATATACTTTCAATCTTCTCAAATACTTAAGGCCGACGAGGATTATCGTCACGCTAATGAATTCCTCTACAGCTATCGCGGCAGCAAGGATACCTTTGCCTCCTATCGACGTGAAGTCGAACGGCTGCTGCAATGGTCTTGGTTTATCAATAAAACCAGTTTGAATGAGTTAAAACGTTTGGATATCGAAAGTTTTATCGATTTTTGCCAAAGCCCCCCACTATCCTGGATTGGTCTTAAATCCGTTTCCCGCTTTATCAATCGTGACGGGCAAAGAATCTCTAATCCTGAATGGAGACCGTTCATCGTCAAAACGAATGGGCGAGACAACACAAAGCAGCGGAAGGACTTTACTTTGTCTGCAAAAGCGTTACAGGCAATATTTTCTATTTTAAGCAGCTTTTTTACCTACCTCGTGCAGGAAGAATATATTGAAAACAATCCAATAGCCCTGATCAGGCAAAAAAGTAAATATCTTCGAAAATACCAACAAAAACCCAAAATAAGACGGCTGACAGAACTTCAATGGGGCTATGTTATTGATACTGCAGAGATTATGGCTCAATCAAACCCGTTGGAGCATGAACGCACATTATTCATTATTCAGGCGTTATATGGTATGTACTTACGCATTTCTGAACTGGCCGCTAGTACACGATGGACACCCGAAATGGGAGATTTCCATATGGATATGGATGGTAACTGGTGGTTCACAACTGTAGGTAAAGGGAATAAAGAACGTGATATTTCCGTCAGTGATGCCATGCTGGCGGCACTTAAACGTTATCGCCGCTATATAGGGTTATCACCACTACCGACTCCGGGTGAAGCAAACCCGTTGATCCCTAAAACAAGAGGACGTGGTGTTATTAACAGCACTCGACAAATTCGAAATATTGTTCAGAAATGCTTTGACTTGGCTATAGATCGTCTTGGAAAGGATGGTTTTGAGCAGGATGCTGGGCTTTTACGCGCCGCTACAGTTCACTGGTTGCGTCATACCGGCATCTCAGATGATGTTAAACACCGGCCAAGAGAGCATGTTCGCGATGACGCCGGCCATGGCTCCAGCGCTATTACGGATAAGTATATCGATGTCGAAATGCGTGAGCGCCATAAATCCGGAAAAAATAAATTATTAAAACCTTAATAAAACAATAAGATAAGACATTAACCGCAAAATGAAATAATGAACCACTCTTCACTTTATATCCGCTCATTGCCCTATGAGATTAGTAGCGAAAGTCTTTTCGAACGTATTCGCCATCTACCCAGCCCGGTTTTTTTGGATAGTAACACTTCAGCTGGTGTCGATATTATTGCTGCCGCCCCATGCGCAACAATAAAGACTTTGGGCAAAAATAGCTACATTGCTTCTTCGGGTGTCGTCACAGCGACGACATTATGCCCCTTTCAGGTATTAAGGGAACAAATTGGACGTTTTCAACCCTGTGCCAGCCCCCCAGATTTCCCTTTTACTGGTGGCGCCATTGGTTATTTTAGCTATGACTTGGCTAGAAACATAAGCCATCTTTCGACAAACTCAAAACAAGATCCGGGGCTTCCGGATATGGATGTTGGTATTTATTTGTGGGCACTTTTAAGAGATCATATTCGTCATAAAACTTATTTCATCGCCAGGCCTGAGTGCCCTTCTCACGTTCGATCTGAATTATTATCGCTTTTCTATTCCGACCCTAAGAACGCTATAACACCATTCAATTTACGTTCTGCTTTTCACGCTAATATGACTGCAGCGCAGTATATCGACTCATACAGGAAAATACTTCAATACATTTATGCAGGTGATTGTTATCAAATAAACCTTTCACAAAGGTTTGAAGCTGATTACGAAGGTGATGAATGGTCTGCTTATTTGAAATTAAGAGACATAACTGATGCACCTTTTAGTGCTTTTCTGCAGGCGGATGAATACGCTATATTGTCATTATCTCCTGAGCGCTTCATCCGAGTACGGGATAGACAAGTTGAAACCAAACCGATCAAAGGCACCCATCCACGTGGTCAGAGCATCATAGAAGATCAACAATACATCCAGAAATTGCAAAACAGTACAAAAGATCAAGCTGAAAATTTGATGATTGTTGATTTGATGCGCAACGACATTAGCAAAAATTGTGCTCTGGGTAGTGTTAAAGTTCCTGAGATTTTCACTATTGAAACGTACTCCAATGTACACCACTTAGTCAGTACTGTTTGTGGAGAACTGAAACCCGACCGGGATGCCGTCGATATTTTGCGTGACTGCTTTCCTGGAGGGTCAATTACAGGTGCACCTAAACGACGGGCCATGGAAATAATCGACGAACTGGAACCGCAAAGACGAGGCGTCTATTGTGGAAGCATTGGCTATTTGGATTTTAATGGGAACATGGATACCAATATTGCTATACGAACTTTAGTTTGCCACAAACAACATATCTATTGCTGGGGCGGAGGCGGTATTGTAGCGGACTCCGATGTTGATAATGAATTCCAGGAGAGCTATGTTAAAGTCAGCAATTTACTAAGTGCGTTGCAGGAGCAACCAAGCGACTTAGCATGAGTAAAACTGAAAATTTAAATTTCCCAGCGAATGAATTATCGATTAGCTTCCTGAGAAACCATTTTTTGGAGCGGCAGGAGCCCCCTCCTCCGCCTCTGTATAAGGATGATTCCCTGCTTTTTAAAAGCCTGTGCGAAAAATCTAATAAAGCTGCTGCAGTGCTAATCCCCATTTTCGATAGACCCAACGGGCCAGAGCTGTTACTCACACGTCGAGCCGACCATTTGCGTAGCCATGCCGGGCAAATTAGTTTTCCTGGCGGCAGGTTGGAAGGGGCGGCGGAGACTCATATCGAAGCCGCCTTAAGAGAGGCCCAAGAAGAGATCGGTTTGCCGTCAGATCAGGTAGAGGTAGTTGGTCGACTTGGAGATTATTATACGATCAGCGGATTTTGCGTAACCCCCGTCATCGGATTGATTCAGGCTCCGGTTAAGCTGACAGCCGATCCTTCAGAGGTCGCTGAGATTATTCATGTCCCTCTGAATCATTTGTTGAGGCCTGATGTTTTTCAACTTAAAGAGCATCAATATAATGAGTTTCGACGCCGTTATTATTCAACTTACTACGAACAGCATCATATCTGGGGAGTCACCGCGGGAATACTGATGGGTCTCTACCAAGATATTTTGTCTGACAGAAGTTAGATAGTTTAAGGTTCAATAATAAGTCAGATATGATTGCGTGTAGCTAATCGGCTAAGGTATATTAGCGGGCCAAAATCGATTATTGGTCAGTTTGATCCGATCCGATTTTCACTCAAATAATTAATAAAAAGCCTTTATAAGGCTGCAAGACCAAGGGATAAAAAATGTCACGAAGTATTGCTCAGGCATTCGCTCATAATTTTTTGGGATCTGCGCCCTCCTGGTATAAGCAAACCATCATACTTTTTTTAATTCTTAATCCAATTTTACTTTTTACCGTAGGACCTTTTGTTACTGGTTGGGTATTAATTTTGGAGTTTATTTTTACCCTGGCGATGGCCTTGAAGTGTTATCCGCTTCAACCTGGTGGTCTGCTCGCGCTGGAAGCAATTCTACTTGGCATGAGTTCCCCACATGCTGTCTTTACGGAAGCGATCAATAATATCGAGGTTATTTTTTTATTGATGTTCATGGTGGCAGGTATCTATTTTATGAAAGACCTGCTCCTCTATGTTTTTACAAAAATTTTGATTCGTGTAAAGTCCAAGATAGTCATTTCACTATTATTCTCTCTTGTTGCCGCCTTTCTTTCCGCATTTTTAGATGCTTTAACCGTTACTGCTGTATTAATTAGTGTCAGTGTTGGTTTCTATACCATCTATCATAAGGTTGCTTCCGGGAAAAAGGTTCACCATGAGCACGATCACGGCAGTGATATCAGCATTCACGAGTTTCATCGAGGAGATCTTGATCAGTTCCGAGCATTTCTCCGCAGCTTAATGATGCATGGTGCTGTTGGTACAGCCCTCGGTGGTGTTTGCACTCTTGTCGGGGAGCCTCAAAATTTGTTAATTGCAAAGGTTGCCGGTTGGGAGTTTGCTGATTTCTTTATCCGAATGGCTCCCGTCACGATGCCGGTTTTGTTCGCAGGCTTGGTTACCGTGTATTTACTCGAAATAACCGGTTGGTTTGGTTATGGGGCAAAATTACCGGAGCAGGTAAGAGAAATTCTTCAGGATGTTGATAAAACGCACGACCTGGAAAGAACCAATAGGCAAAAAGCAAGCCTCATCGTGCAAGGCACGGTTGCCATGCTATTGGTACTTGGCTTGGCATTTCATGTTGCGGAAGTAGGGATGATCGGATTGACGATTATCGTCTCACAAACTGCTTCTAATGGCGTTATCGATGAACACCAGATCGGACGATCTTTTGAAGAGGGTCTACCCTTCACGGCACTGTTGGTGGTTTTTTTCGCCATCGTATCGGTCATCCACGAACAACATTTATTTGATCCTGTCAGCCATTTTGTGTTGTCTATGGATGTCAGTGTACAGCCAGGAATGTTTTTTATCGCCAACGGCCTTTTGTCGATGATTAGTGACAATGTGTTTGTGGCAACGGTCTATATTAACGAAGTCAAGGCAGCGCTGGATGCGGGAGAAATTACGCGGGAACACTTTAATCTATTGGCTGTTGCTATTAATACAGGTACAAATCTGCCCAGTGTTGCCACGCCCAATGGCCAGGCGGCATTTTTGTTTTTGTTGACTTCAGCACTGGCGCCCTTAATCAGGCTTTCCTATGGGCGCATGGTGATTATGGCTTTACCATATACCGTTGTCTTAGGTGTAATGGGCTTTCTGGGCGTTACTTACTGGCTTTAACGTCGATTAGTCGATTAGCTAATATCCAACCACAAACACGCGCCACTCGCTTTTTTTATCTTTTGCAGCTGCTCTTCATGGGCAGCCTGTTCCTCGGGACAAGCTTTAATTACCCTAAGTGGCTTTCGATCCAGGCTGATCGTTTGAATTTCCAATTTTTCCTGGTTGTTAGTCGGCGCATCCGTACCGCCTAAACTCAGCGCGGTTTGGCCGCCGGTCATTGCCAAATAGACGTCCGCTAAAATTTCCGCATCCAGTAGTGCGCCATGCAAGTCCCGTTGCGAATTATCAACGCCATAACGCTTACATAAAGCATCCAGGTTGTTTTTCTGTCCTGGGTGCTTTTTCCGGGCCATGACGACCGTATCGACAACGGAACAAACATCACGAGTGCGTGGATATTTGCTGGAAACCAGTTGGAATTCGGTATCCATGAAGGAAATATCAAAAGGCGCGTTGTGTATGATTAATTCAGCGCCTCGAATAAACTCGAGGAATTGGTCTGCAATGTCGGCAAAGCTCGGCTTATCCGCAAGATATTCATTGGTAATACCATGCACCTCCATTGCTCCTGCATCAATTTCCCGGTGCGGATTGATATACTGGTGAAAATGGCGCCCAGTCAATTTACGATCAATCAGTTCCACGCCACCAATTTCAATAATACGGTGACCCTGTGAAACTTCCAATCCGGTGGTTTCTGTATCCAGTACTATTTGACGCATACGTTACTCAACCTAAGCTGTGCCAGAATGGCTGTCTAAAAACTGTTTGACCCCAAGATTGGCTAATTCGTCGGCCATTTCATTTTCAGGGTGCCCGCTATGCCCTTTTACCCAGTGCCATTCAATATCATGCTGAGCGACTTCATTGTCCAATAGGCGCCACAAATCCTCATTTTTAACGGGCTTTTTCGCAGCTGTTTTCCACCCCCGTTTTTTCCAATCTGTAATCCAGCCCGTGATACCATTTTTAACATAGGCAGAGTCGGTGGTGATGGTAATGCGGCAAGTACGGTTTAGGCTCCGCAAGCCTTCAATTACCGCCATCAGCTCCATGCGATTATTTGTGGTGTTGGCGGCGCCACCGTGCAATTTTTTTTCCTTGTTTTTATACCTTAACAGAACGCCCCAGCCACCTGGCCCGGGATTACCTTTACAGGCACCATCAGTAAACATTTCCACCTTTTCAGTCACTGGTTATATACTCCGGGTTGTTGGTTCGGTTACGGGGAAAGGGATAATACGGCGTCTGATTTTTTCGCTTCTAAGCGGCGTAACACCTAAAATCTGTTTGCGCGCAACCATGA
>JAIPFG010000007.1 GCA_021736745.1 Pseudomonadales bacterium | reverse complement strand
GAGATGGGCCGAGAGGTTGCCAATGATGCGATGGATGTACAAGGCGGTAAAGGCATTATGCTGGGACCCAAAAATTATCTGGGGCGCAGTTATCAATCCATTCCCATTGCGATCACGGTGGAAGGCGCCAACATTCTCACCCGCAGTTTAATTATTTTCGGGCAGGGTGCGATTCGTTGTCACCCTTTTGTTTTCCGCGAAATGCAGGCGTTGGCGAACCCCGATGACAAAGCGGCTTTACCAGAGTTTGACGAGGCCCTTTTCGGGCATATTGGTTACGCCCTCAGTAACGCGTCCCGCTCTTTGCTTTTGGCCTTGACTCAGGCACGGGTTGCCGATGTTCCAGACCACGGCCCGACACGACGCTATTACCAGCAGATCAATCGCTATAGTGCTGCCTTTGCCCTCGCTTCGGATACCGCCATGCTGTTTTTAGGCGGCGAATTAAAACGGAAGGAATTATTATCGGCGCGTTTGGGCGATGTATTGAGTTCTATTTATCTCGCCTCCATGGTGTTAAAACATTACAAAAATCAGGGTCGGCCAGCTGAAGACTTACCCCTGGTGGAATGGGCGTGTCGCAAGTTGCTTTATAGTGCACAGGAACAGTTACATGGCTTTTTGCGCAACTTCCCTAACCCCTGGGTGGCCAGATTGTTGCGGGTATTGATCTTCCCGATGGGACGTACTTTTTCTGCCCCGGCCGATGAGCTGGCACAGGAAATCACCGACCTGATCATGCGCCCCACCGACGCACGTGACCGCCTGTGCCAGGATATTTATACCCGTTGCGAACCCAACAACCCATTGGGTTTGTTACAGGAAGCCTTGGAGCTCACGGAAACGGTTAAACCACTGGAACGCAAAGTGTTCGAAGCACGGCGCTCAGGCGTCGTGACGGCCGAAGACACCCCTTCGCAAATCAATCAAGCAGAGGAAAAAGGTATCTTGACTACCGATGAAGCGGCGCAATTGCGTGATTTCGATCATAAGGTCATGGCGTTAATTGCGGTGGATGATTTTGCAGCGGATGCATTGCGAGCCAAGTCGAGGAAGTAGCCAGAAGTAAACGGCTTTTTCTCAGCGAGCAACGTCGGAAAAGCCTGTGCTGGCCATTATTGGCGTAGCTCTCACTCTGTATTTTCGGAGTTGATGTTAAGCAGGTAAGTGCAAATATCTTTGCGACAGTAACCGATTGTTCAACCTAATGCCAAAATTTAAGTTCAATAGCGGTCAGTCATATATTTGATCGCATATCCACCCGCTTCTCGCCAAGCATGCTCCACTTCCCGGTTATACTGATGGTCGCAGACCACGACGGTTTGAAGTAGTGACTCCAGCCAATAATCATAAAGCTCAGGTTTGACATTCAGATGCTCACGACTGTGCGATATGGCACGCAAGTTGAGTTGATGAACCGCTTCAGGAATACCCTCAATCGCCAACACGATGATTTCCAGGGATTTCAACAATTTGAATTTTTGTGCAGCGAAATTAGTATGTTCAAACATTTGTTTAATTTCGTCAGAGGCCCCTAAAAAGCGGCGATAGAACTGATCGATAAAATCCTCTTTTTCCTTGCAACGCCTCAAGCTTTGCATAAAAACATTCTTCTGCTGCTTAGTCATGGTTTACCTCTTATCCTACACAACCATTCAAATTGGCTTCGTTGCCGGAAAAATATCTTCTCTTTAATCAGTAACGCATGCAAGTTGTTTTGATATTCTAGATGTCCGTGGCAAACTTTAAACAGATAAGGACGCTGCAACAAAAGCACATTACAATCATGCTGCTGAATGCTGAGCTCCTATAGTAGAGCATTCTCGACCAGGATAACGGAGAACATTAAACCCTATGAAGCAAGCTCGACGATTTGTGACGGCGTTATTACCAATACTTTTTGTTGTCCTGTTACCTCGTTTTGGTTATGCCGTTGAAGACCCTAAGGACAGTTGGACCTTCAGTCTTTATTTTGAAAATGATCTGTTTGCGGAAACAGATCAAAACTACACTAATGGCGTGCGTCTTTCCTGGATTTCTCCAGATTTGAATGATTATATTAAGGACCCATCACTGCCGAAATGGATACGTTCCGTCAATAAACGGCTTAAGTTTTTTCATCCTCCCTCAAGGCGTCTCCAGCGTAATCTCATTGTTTCGCTCGGCCAAACCATTTACACGCCGGAAGATATTGATGCCACTGACATCGTAAAAGACGACAGGCCTTATGCGGGCTGGCTATTTACACGTTTTGCTTACCAGAGTAAAAGCCAGCGCCAGCTTGATACTTTGGAGGTCAATATTGGCATCGTTGGCCCTGCGGCATTAGGTCAGGAAGCACAGGACTTCATCCATGACCTGCGCGGATTCGACAAATTTAAGGGGTGGGATAATCAGCTTGACGATGAGCTAGGCTTACTTTTTTTATACGAGCATCGTCGGAAGCTGATCAACCATACGCCACACGATGGTCGCTTTGGTTATGACTTTATCGGTCATGCCGGGGTTGCCGTTGGCAATGTGGCCACCTACGCGAACCTTGGCGGCGAACTCCGCTGGGGTTGGCTGATTCCCAATGATTTTGGCACATCGGCCGTCAGGCCCGGTGGCGACAACAGCGCACCTGGGGCTGTTTGGGATCCCCGCATCAGTGCGCCCGGCAAAATCGGCGTCCACTTCTTTGCCAGTTTTGATGTCAGAGCAGTCGCCAGGGATATTTTTCTTGATGGCAATACCTTTGAAGACAGCCACAGTGTCAGCAAAAAAGAGTTCGTGGGAGATGCCTCCGTCGGCCTAAGCACGGTTTTCAAGGGGGTTAAATTCTCCGTTGCCCGTGTCTTTCGTTCTAAAGAGTTTGAGCAACAGGATGACGCCCATTCCTACGGTTCGATTTCCATCTCCTTTAGTTACTAACCGAGAAATACCATGAATGAAGATCAATCGATGAGCCAAACAACTTACCGTTCTCTTTACGGAGAACCCGCCGATTATGTCGTTGATGCCCATGCGCCCTGCCTCGAGGAAACCACCAAGCAATTTATCCGCGCCAGTACTTTTATGGTGCTTTCCAGCCGTAACGAGACGGGCTATATCGATATGAGCCCACGCGGTGGCCAGCCCGGTTTTATCCAGGTGCTTGATGACAAACATATCGCTTTTTTGGATGAAATGGGCAATAAAAAGCTCCATACCATCAGCAACCTCGAGCAACGCAACCAAGTGGGCATGCTATTTATGATTCCCGGCGTGAAGGAAGTTCTGCGAGCCTACGGCGTCGCTTACGCAATACACGATGAAGCGACCATCCTGCAAATGGGTGGCAACCTCAAGCGCAACAAGTCCTTTATTCGCATCCGTATCGAAAAAATATTTCCCCATTGTTCTACCGCCCTGACAAAAGCCAGTTTATGGGACAGCAATGGCTGGCCGAAGACCTTGGCTAAGGAAATCCCCAGCGTACAAGAACTTGGGGCCAGCATTGCCAAGGCGAGAAGATTGCTTGAGGCTTCCGAACCACCTCAGACTTGAACGCTCATCTTTTAAATTGAGCGCTTCCGCCTTGCCATGCGCGTTGCTACAATCGCATCCTTTTGAGTGTTCCTTCTAGGAGTTTTGTGTCCCGATTAAACGCGCAGCAACAACAAGCCATTCTCTTGGTAGATCGCCCCTTATTAGTGTTAGCCGGTGCCGGTAGCGGTAAAACTACCGTGATCACCAATAAAATTGCGCATCTGATCAAGCAATGCGATATTCAACCTAAACACATTTTTGCAGTGACCTTCACCAACAAAGCCGCGCGTGAAATGAAGGAACGCGTGGCCAAACAAATCAAAGGGGAAGCGGTTAAAGCGCTCACCGTCAGTACGTTCCATAACCTCGGCCTGAATATCATTCGCCGTGAACACAAGTCATTGAAGATCAAACCAGGATTCTCAATCTTCGATTCCCACGATACCCAAACGCTGATCAAAGAGCTGATTCCGAGCAGTGAAAATATCGATAAAGAACTGATCTATTTCATTCAGCAGCGCATTTCCAGCTGGAAAAACGCCATGACCCAACCGGAAATGGCACTAACGCTGGCCGGCAATGGTAATGAAATGATGGCGGCAAAGGTTTACCAACTCTATAACCGTCAGCTTCGTGCCTATAACGCGGTGGATTTTGACGATCTTATTCTGTTGCCAACCGAGCTTTTTCAAACCCATCCGGACATACTGGATCGCTGGCAAAACCAAATCCGCTACCTGCTGGTCGACGAATATCAGGATACCAATGCCAGCCAATATTTGATGGTGAAACTCTTGGTGGGTGTCCGCCGCACCTTCACCGTGGTTGGCGATGACGATCAGTCCATTTACGCCTGGCGGGGAGCGGTTCCGGAAAATCTGTCATTGCTGCAGCAGGATTTTCCCGGGCTTGAAGTGATCAAGCTCGAACAAAACTACCGTTCTTCGGCACGGATATTAAAGGCGGCGAACCAGGTGATCAGTAATAACCCGCATGTTTTTGCCAAGAAACTCTGGAGCCAACTCGGCAGCGGCGATGAAATTCGTGTTTTGCAGTGCGACGACGATGAAGCGGAAGCGGAGCGAATTGCCACCGACATTGTCAGCCAGCGGTTACAAAAACGGACCCAATTCAGAGACTTTGCAGTACTGTACCGGGGTAATCATCAGGCGCGTATGCTGGAATTAAAACTTCAGCAATTCCAAGTTCCTTACAAAATCAGCGGCGGCAACTCCTTTTTCGATAAAGCGGAAATCAAAGATATCATTGCCTACCTGCGTTTGATTGCTAATCCGGATGACGATACGGCCTTTTTACGTATTGTAAATGTGCCACGCCGACAGATCGGCGCTACCACGCTGGAGGCGTTGGGATGTTACGCCACAGAGCGAAACATCAGCCTTTTCTCAGCCTGTAGCGAACTTGGGTTGGAGCAACAACTGAAACCGCAACAACTAGATAAAATTCGGCGCTTTAAACACTGGCTGGAATCCATTACCCAACGCTGTTATCAGCAGAGCCTGGAAACGGCGATCCGCGATATGATCTTGGAATTGGATTATGAGGCATGGCTGGTACAGAACAGCAGCAGCCGCCAAATGGCGGAACGACGGATGTCCAATATCTGGTTTTTACTCGAATCTTTACTAAAAAATCTTCCGGAAGATGACCATAAGGAGAATGACGCGCTGCTTGCCGATGCACTGGCGCGCCTGGCGCTACAGGATATGATGGAGCGTCAACAGCAAGAAGATGACGCTAACCAGGTACAGCTGATGACGCTGCACGCCTCCAAGGGACTGGAATTCCCCCATGTATTCATCATGGGTTTGGAGGAAAACTTACTCCCTCACCGCAACAGTATCGAAGCGGAAAGCATCGAAGAAGAACGCCGTCTGTTTTATGTCGGTATTACCCGCGCCCAGAAAACCCTGACACTGACGCTGGCGCTTGAGCGCAAACAATATGGCGAAACAGTTGCTACCGAAGCCAGCCGTTTTATTCAGGAATTGCCGGAAGAAGATCTTGCCTGGGAAGGGGGGAAAAATGTCTGCCCACAGGCAAAAAGGCAACGCGGAAAATCCGCGATAGCCGGTCTCCGTGATTTGATGGGCGCCACATAAAAGTGCCCCTTTACGCTGAACTCAATAACCAATAGACCCTCTAATCAAACCCAACCAGGATAGAAGGAATCATCACATGGGTAATATCATCACGCCAATCACTCGTTTTCTTTGTCTCTTTCTCGTTACCGGTATGGTTTATGCTGCTTCTGAGCAACCCGTTCCGTTGCGCCAAATTGAAGTCAGTGGCATGGGGAAGATTATCCAACAACCGGATTTAGCTACGACCTCATTTACTTTTTCGCATCGCTCGAACCAAGCCGCACAAGGCAAAACCCTCGTCGACACTCAGGTGACCAATCTGATCAAGCTCTGTGAGAAACTGGGGATCAAAGAAGCCGATATTCATGCCGCCAGACTGAATGTTTACCCGGAGTATGATTACAAACACAATCGCGCGCTAATCGGTTACAACGTTAACCGCGAAGTGCAGATTAAGGTTCGAGATTTACAGCAGTATCCCCGTCTGTTAGACGGTGCCGTCGGTATCGGTGCGACCCACAGCGGTAGCCTAAGCCTGGATTTCAGTGACCGTGAGGCATTGGAAAATAAAGCGATGTTGAAGGCCTTTGAAAATGCCAAACAAAAAGCGGCTCTGTTAGCGAAACAGGCCGACAGCAAACTCGGTGAAGCACTCTGGATTAGTGAAACCGAGAGCATGCCGCCTATGCCCAAAGTTTTGTCTATGCGCATGAGCGCCACCGCCGAAAGCGCCGATGCGAGTTATCCAACGGGTGAACTAGAGCTGGTTAAACACATATTGGTCCGATTTAGGCTTGAAAATTAATTGTCTGTAAGCCTTACTATTCAGGGTTTTCCATCGGCTGAAACCAACGCACGCCCGCGAGCAACGTTAAGGCAGCCAATGAAACTAATACACAGAAAAGCATGACCGCAGGCATCACTCGGTTGCTTCCATCGTGTAGATACCCGACAGCCGCAGAGGCAATGCCGGCTATTCCGAAGCGACTGACACTTAACACGCCGGAGGCGGTTCCGCTAGCGGTTGAAAAATAGCTGAGCATCAACGCGGTCGAATTGGCGCTGATCATACCGATCATGCCGACACAAAGAACGATGGGTATTAATGTGCCGATAACACCACCCAGCTGAAAAAAGCTGATTAACATCAAACAAAGACAGGCCGCCACCTGAATAAAAACAGCCGCCAGCAGCAATGATTGACTATTAAACCTGTTAATTAAGTGACTATTCAAAAAAGCGCAACTTATCGTCAATACAATATTGCAGCCAAACAAATAGCCATAGTACTGCGGCGAAATCCCGAAGTATTCGATGTATAGGTAGGGAGAACCGGAGATAAAGGCAAACAGGCAACCGTAACTGAAGGCTGAACAAAGATTAAAGCCCATGGCTTTTGGGTGTGTCAGAATGTGGCGATAGTTACCGAGCACATTCACCAGGCTCAGCGATTGTCTGTTAGCCGGAGGGTTCGTCTCCGGCACGACGGCAAAGACTGTCCAAGCGCAAATCACACCTAACAATAGCAGCAGCCAAAAAATCGCACGCCAACCGAACCAAATCAGCACATAACCACCAATGAGCGGAGCCAACAAAGGGACTACCATCATGACAACGATCACATAGGACATGACACGCGCAGCCTGTTGGCCTTGGTAGAGGTCCCGAACAATGGCGGCAACGATCACACTCCCCGCGCCGGCGCCCAAAGCCTGTAACCAGCGCAAATAAATCAACTGATGAATATCGGTGGCCTGGGCACAGAATGCACTTACCAAGCCAAAAATACTGACTCCCACAAAGAGCACCCAACGTCGGCCAAAACGGTCTGAGATCGGACCATAAAATATCTGACTGAAGGCAATACCAATAAGAAAGATACTCAAGGTTTGTTGCACCAGACCATAATCCGCCTGAAGGTCTTTTGCGATATAGGGCAAGCTGGGCAGATACATATCCATCGCCATCGCCACTAACGCCGACAGCATACCTAAAGCAGGGATAAACAGGCGGCCGGTCTTAGGCATCGACATCAAGACCAATTAAATGAACGACAGGTAAATACGGCAAGCTAAACGGGTTCAAGGGACTCTCTATTACTTTAAGAAATTACTTGTTTGTCTGAGCCAGTCTCTCAACCATTTGACTCAGAATTAGTATTATCGGGTTAAACTAATCTCACCCTTTTCTGCGAGGTGAAGGGTTGGAAACAGCCTGGAATTTAATGCCAATTTCACCCCCAATTCGTACTCAATCCGGTCTTGTGGCTCGGTTAAAAGCGTACGGATAAAACGCAGACTATTGAGCATATTGACACTGGCGGTGACCTGCAATGGAATGTCCGCAAAAGCAGGTATTTCCGGGATATCATTGGCGACACCATCTAACAGATCATACCCCTGGATTTTAAGATGATAACTCATCCCCACCAAATTCAATGCAAACGTATTAGGGTTGGTGATGCGTAAACCAATGGCAAATTTTTGCTCCATCCCTTCAGCCGGTAATGCCCGCAAAGAAACCACTTTTACTCCGGGCTCTTCAAAGTCAGGGCGGAGTTGTGTACAAGCAGCCAGACTGACCAGGATAAAAACCAGCAAATGCCGGCAGCTTATTTTTAGAAATCCTGAAAGACGGTTCATCTACCCCTCTGCTGAATAATAGATTCTTTGAATACGGTGACAAAAGCTCACCAAATTAGGATACCCCTTTGCCACTTGCGTGAGGGATGATTGTAACGGCGCAAGAATAAGCTCGGCTAAAAACCCATAGGCGACCGCATCGACAGTCGTCGCTTTATCACCGAAAAAGAAAGATTTATCCCCTAAATAATCTGACATTGCCTTAAGATCAGCCGCCATAATCTGTTTAATTTCCTGCTCGGAGTGACGCCCTAACCCTTGACCATGCAAACTGTTAATCACATCCCTTCTAACTTTTTTTGCAACCACATCTTTAAGGATAAATGGCAGATTGCCAAAAAAACTTTCCTTGAGTTGTGGCCAAATTTTATCGCTCTTCCACCGAGCCCACACCAGACACCAATAGAGATTTTCATCCAACATTTTGATAAAGGCATGCGCCGTTGCTCTTTGCTCAATGCTTAACTGGCTATCCAATGGATCACCGTAGCGCTCTTTTAAATACGCAATAATGAAACTGGAGTCCGCTACTAACTTCCCCCCATCTTCGATAAAAGGAAGTTTCCCCTTTGGCGCTTTTTTTAAATTATCAAATCCCGACAGGGTCTCGAATTCCAGACCCGCCATCCGTAAATACACATCGACCTTTAGGCAAAAGGGACTCGGATCGGGTAGCTCCCCAAACTGCCCAAAATTGTATAATTTGATCATATTGGCATCCTGAATTAGGAAAAAAAGGGCACCACATCATTCAATCTTTTTTCGATGATTGCAACTAATAGTTAGTACTGTAGTCCCAGACCAAGTAACTTGCTCAACCCGCTTAAAAAAAAATTGGTATCGTCAATGAATATCTTCAAAATCACCTGCTTTCTTTTTGCGCTTGTCAGTACCAGCCTATTTACAGTGAGTGCTTCCGGGCAAACAACTTACGCCAAAGCCACATTCGCCGGAGGCTGCTTTTGGTGCATGGAACCACCTTTCGATAAACTGAAGGGCGTCATCAGCACAACTTCCGGCTATATAGGAGGCCATCAGAAGAACCCCAGCTATCAGCAGGTCTCCGCCGGACGCTCAGGCCACGCCGAGGCGGTACAGGTACTGTACGATCCCAACCAAATCACTTACCAAACACTTCTCAATACTTTTTGGCGTAATATCGACCCGACCACCCGCAACCGGCAATTCTGCGATACCGGTAGCCAGTATCGTACTGGTATCTTTTACTATGACGAAACACAAAAGAAACTCGCCGAACAATCGAAACAGACGCTGGCCGCCAATAAGCCCTTTAGTGGCGACATTGTCACGGAAATTACTGCAGCGGGTGTATTTTACCCTGCCGAAGAATACCACCAGGATTACTACATCAAAAACCCGATACGCTACAAGTATTATCGTTATGGTTGTGGCCGGGATAAGCGGTTACAAGAACTTTGGGGTAAAAATTAACCCGCCGGAGGAAACATGGCTTTCCCTTCCGGTGAACTGTTCTGCTACAATCGCGCCCCTGATTAAGCCACTAAGACAACCGTGAAAAAAGACCAAATTTACGCTTCCCCGCGCAAGCAAATAGATGCCTTCCAGTTCGACGATGCCGTCGCCGAAGTATTCAGCGATATGATCGTGCGTTCAGTGCCCGGCTACCGCATGATGCTGGAAATGATCGGTGTTATTGCCCGTGAGTTTTCGCACCCTAATACAACCTATTACGATTTGGGCTGTTCCCTCGGCGCGGCAACCCTCAGCATTCGCCATAATCTTGCCGGTGAATCCTGTCGTATTATTGCCGTCGACAATGCTTTGGCAATGGTTGATCGTTGCCGGGAGATTATCAAGAATGATTCAGCACTAACGCCTGTTGAAGTACGGTGCGAAGATATCCTTTCTACCCAAATCAATAATGCGTCACTGGTGGTGATGAATTTTACTCTGATGTTTATTCCACCGGAGCAACGACTAACCCTGTTACGTAACATATACCAAGGATTGAATCCCGGTGGTGTTTTGGTGCTGTCAGAAAAAATGAAGGAGCCGGACGAATTGGACCAGGAGCTGCTTACCGAGCTCTACCATCGTTTTAAGCGCCTGCGCGGTTATTCAGAGTTGGAAGTGGCACAAAAACGTAGTGCGTTGGAAAAGGTCCTGATACCAGAGCCGATAGAGCATCACAGAGAAAGGTTGAAACAAGCTGGGTTTGGGCAGATAACCAGCTGGTATAAATGCTTCGGTTTTACTTCACTTATTGCCACAAAATGATTGATTTTAAAGAATTTAATAGGCGCTTACTAGAAAATGGTCTAGGTGTATTTGCGGATGAATTTCAGCGTATCCTAGAGCAGCGATTCCATCAACGTTATCATGGCGAACTCCAGCATTGGCTCCAGGCCGTCGCTGCGTTACCGGAGATCCAGGCGGACCGGATTGCGTTTGGTGATAGCGTTAGCATTGACTCCACCAAACCGATTGATCCTCAAGACAAACAGCAACTGCTTGACTGCCTAGAGCTATTTCACCCTTGGCGAAAAGGCCCGTTCAATTTGTTCGGTATCAATATAGATACCGAGTGGCGTTCCAACTTAAAGTGGCAGCGTGTACTGCCTCATATTCAACCACTTAAAAATCGTAAAGTACTGGACGTCGGTTGCGGCAATGCTTATTACGGTTGGAGGATGTTAGCCGAAGAACCCCGTTGGGTGTTGGGTGTCGATCCGTCACAAAAGTTCATGATGCAGTTTTTAGTCATGAAACATTTTGCCAGGGATTACCCCATCGATTACTTACCGCTCAGAGGAGAAGACCTCCCTCCACGTATGGCGGCCTTCGACACGGTCTTTTCGATGGGGGTATTGTATCACCGACGCTCGCCCTTCGACCATCTGGAAGAACTCAAACAATGCCTTGTCCCTGGTGGCGAACTCGTTTTGGAAACGCTGATCATCAAAGGGGAAGCCAACGAAGTACTGGTTCCCGCCGACCGTTACGCACAAATGCGTAACGTCTGGTTCATTCCCTCAGCGGCCACACTGCAGGGATGGCTTGAGCGCATTGGTTTTAAAGAGGTCAAACTGGTGGATCTCAGTCAAACCACAACGACCGAGCAACGATCTACTGATTGGATGCGTTTTCACTCTCTTGCGGATTATTTAGATCCTATTGACCTTGGATTGACGATTGAAGGATATCCAGCCCCGTTACGCGCCACTTTCACCGCTCAAAACCCAAAATAATTCTCGTCCATTTTCCGATCGCTGGAACTTCCCTGTCTCAGTGAAATCATATCTGGTACCTATTCAATATGAGGCTTATTTGTGAATCGTCGACAGTTTATAGCAAAAGGTATGGTGGTTAGTATTTTACCCTTGATTAGTCCTGCAGACCTCCTTGCTGACCACGGAAAAATTAAACCCTTAAAGCTGTCAAAGGAGGAGTGGCGCAAACGTCTCACGGAGGAACAGTTTCGTATTTTGCGGGAAGAGGAAACCGAATATCCTTATAGCAGCCCTTTAAATAATGAAAAGCGAGAAGGGGTCTATCACTGTGCCGGTTGTAACCTTCCCTTATTCGAATCAACGGCTAAATATGATAGTGGCACGGGTTGGCCCAGTTTTTTCCAGTCCATTCCCAACCACCTTGAGACCAAAACTGACTTTCGGATTATCTACCCACGTACTGAGTACCACTGCGCTCGATGCGGTGGCCATCAAGGCCATGTTTTTGACGATGGGCCTAAGCCAACCGGTCAACGCTGGTGTAATAATGGTTTTGCGCTAAAATTCCAACCCAAAGAAACCGGCTAGCAAACCGTCTTTGCGTCTTGACGTAGTTGGTTCAGATCAAAATAATCTCGCCAACTTCTAATAAGGCCGTTTTCAATTTCGAAAACACCCATCACGGGCAATTCCAACCATTGCTCCTTAATCAAAAATCTATCCAAGCGTTCCGTCAAGATTACACCTAGGTTGGTTTCAGCCATGTGTTTAACAACCCAATCAACCGCTTCTGTCGTTAACAAAAAAGGTTCCAATACGGCACGGATCGCTGTCACACCCACGATGGGTTGCAGAGGAATATTATGATAGGTCGTATTATCATCGAAAAAAGACATCATTTTGTCGATGTCTCGCTCATTACAGGCTGAGATAAAACTGAGAACGACGGTTGAATGAGCACCAAGACTTTTATTTTTTGGGTCTTTTTCCATTAATTTACGAACCTATTGTGCCAAAAAGATTTTGATCAAGTTAAGCATAAATAACCATTAAGGCAACTAAAAATTGTAATCACCTGTAAAAGGATACTCTGAAGAAAATACTTTCACTGGCAAAAATATGCTCGACCTTCTTATTTATAGCTATGCTTAAGGAATCACTCAGGTTTCTTAACTAAAACTTTGTAAAGGCACGGAGCTTTAGATGGCCAATCAATACAACGAAGCAAACTATATACTACTGCAGGCAATCGTTGCACACTCCACTTCCTGTATTGCGGCAAAAGATTTAGGGGGCCACTACCTTTTCGTTAATCACGAATATGAGCGGTTATTCAATGTTGCTACCGAAGACTTTCTGGGTAAAACCGATGAAGAATCTTTTCCTCAAGACATTGCCCAGAAATTCAGAGCAGCAGATCTCGAAGTGATCAAGAGTAAAAAGGTCATTTTTGTTGAAGAAAAAGTGCCGGTTAATGGCGGCATCAATTATTATTTGTCGGCAAAATTTCCGATTTTTGACAAACAGAATACACTTATTGCAACAGGCTTGGTTGCGACCGATATTACGGAACGCAAACATCTGGAGGAACGATTAAAACAATTGGCGGAGACGGACCCACTCACCAATGTCGCCAACCGTCGAAAAATTTTCGATACGGCAGAAAAGGAGCGGATGAAGTCAAAAAGATACCAACTACCATTATCACTGATCATGGTCGATATCGATCACTTTAAAAAAACCAACGATATAATGGGCCACGCCTATGGCGATCAGGTTGTGGAAAGTATTGCTTCTATATGTCTAAAGAATCTGCGGGATGTCGATGAAATAGGTAGAATCGGTGGCGATGAATTCCTCATTGTTTTGCCGAATACAAGACTTACCGGTGCGCTTCAATTAGCCCATAAGTTAGTCCAAAAGGTTCAGGAGAATTCAGACTTGAATAACAAAACCAGTAAGCTCAGCGCAACGATCAGTACCGGTGTTGCTGAACTCTCAGCAAGATCAAATAGTATCGCTGCCTTAGTCAATGCCGCCGATAGAGCGCTTTACAAAGCGAAAAAATCCGGTCGTAACCGCGCCTGTAGTTTTTAGTTTACCTTTTCTACCATAAGCCTCATCACCCTCTGATTTTTTATAGGCAAAGCGAACAATTCTCATCCTCCATAGCTTGTTAACCCTCAATAAACAGGTTAGGGTAACAGATGGTTATTCGGTGTTTGCCGCAAGTATTTTTGAGTGTTAACAATATGGATAATGCTATGCAGGTTGATGATATTATTGCGCGCGAAACAGGTGCTCTGAAGGTGGACTGTCAACCCGGCTGCTCCTGGTGTTGCAACCAACTGGTAGTTCTGACCAATACTGCGGACGGCAAAGCAATACTGGATCTGGCACGGCAACGAACCAGTGCTGAAGAATTCAACCAAATAGCGACAAAGGTAAATAACCAGGCCCGTGAAATTAATGCCTTACCCTACGATGTCGCGGAGCAAAAACAATGGCCCTGCCCTCTGCTAAAAAATAAAAGATGCCTCGTCTATGAGGTTCGACCAATCGCCTGCCGATCGGTGGTTAGTCCGGACAATAAGTGCTGTAAGGCAATGTTGAACGCCTCTGACTTTAGCGAATTACCGAGTCACTATCAGCGTATCGCTAGCGAAATATCTGAACGAGCAATGAGAATTCAGCTACGGATTAATAACCAAAGACCTATCAATGGCGCCATAGAGTTACGCTCGTTATTGGCCTCACTATTAAATCCAGAGAGCCAACCCGAACGGCACTGACTTGGCCAAGCCAAAAGCACAATCATTCCGGAGGCTTACCGATGGATTACTGTAAAGCAGATTTGAGAACCTACCTCGCAGAGGTCGATGCGGTAGATAGTGTTGACCGAGTCAGCAAACCCGTCAATCTTTACACGCAAGTCCCAGCCCTTTGTTCCGAGGCCAGACGCCCTCTCCTATTTAACAACATCGAAGGATATCCAGGCTGGCGTCTGGTCGATGCCCTATTGACCAACCGTCAGCACCAAGCGATTGCTTTAAACTCCTCGCCAGACCGAGTTATCCAGGACTATGCTGAACGCATGCTGCGGGGACCGGGTAAAACGGTCAATATTGCCACAGGCCCCGTCAAAGAATCTTTGTGGCTTGGCGATAAGGCAGATTTAACACAGTTGCCGGCGGTGACACCTAGCGAAGGAATTGCTGTTCCTCATTTAAAGTTGAAGCCAACTGATTTCCATATTCCAACAATCAGCGGCGCCATCATTATCACCAAAGAGCGCAATTCAAACATTCAAAATTGCTCTTTCTCCATGGTCCAGGTCGCCGGCCCTCAACGGGGGCAATGCTATATTCTGTCCTCGCATACTTGGCGTAATATTGAAAGCTATCAAGCCCATAACGAACGAATCCCTATGGCAATGGTCATTGGCTGCCACCCGGCCTATGAATTGGCTTCCGTTTACACTGGACCACACCCCGGTTACAGTGAACTCCATATGGCAGCGGGATTATTAGGTCAGCCAATTCCATTGGTTCGTTGTGAAACAATCGATTTGGACGTTCCTGCTTACGCAGAAATCGTTATTGAGGGGTATCTTGACCCAACCCCGGCACCTTACCTCCATACCTCGGCGCACACTGATACCCATAGCCCGATTATCGGCGAGGAGATTTTTTTTGATGTCACCGCAATCAGTATGCGTGAAGATCCCATCTATCGACATATTCAGCCGACTCGTTTCACCGACCATCATGGTATTTGTGAATTTTATATTGCACCGCTTCTTTACAATACATTGCGCGGCAAGGGAATTAATGTGCATGATGTCGCCGTACCGATGCACTCCTCCATTAACTGCGCCGTGATTCAAATGACTGCTAACTGTCGAGAAGAAGTACGAGACGCGCTACTGACAGGGTTATCCATGCCGTTTCTGCCGCGAATGATTGTGGCGGTGGACGTGGATGTTAATATTCAAGACACCAATGAGTTAATTTACGCACTCTCGGTGAGGGCGGACCCGGCTGCGGATTTGATTGTTTTGGAAGATATGCGATCTTTTGATTTAGAGCCTCTTGGCAAACTGATCCCAGGTTTGGAAAAAACCAAACTCCGCTCGGGCAGCCGCTGGGGCATTGATGCCACTAAGCCTCCGTTAAATAATCCCGAAAGTCGAATTCAGTTCGAGCGGCTCCGCGCCCGAGGCGAGGGAACTGTATCACTCAAAGATTTTGTCGACGCCTAACTTTATGAGTCGCTGGTTTATCTATCTTATCGAGTGCGCTAATGGCAATCTCTATACAGGCATCACCACTGATGTTGAGAGGCGGTTTCACGAACACCGGAGCAACAGCAGTAAAAGTGCAAAATACTTAAGAGGTAAAGGCCCTCTCAGATTGGTTTGGCGGCAAGAGATCGGCGATAAAAGTACCGCTTTAAAAACAGAAATTAAAATAAAACAGCTGTCCAAAGTCGATAAAAAAAGGATTATAAAGCAACAACTCTCGATTCAGGATATTTAGCAAACCCACTTCAGTTACGGTTAAACCATGTGAAGAGCGCCTGGCCGAAAGAGCTACCTATTTAAAAATCGCTACGTTTTAAGCATAGCGAGGTAATTAAAAATTCTTGTATACTCGGGTCAGCACACTAATTCCCTTAGTTATCAAACCGATACCACAAACCTGCCTTGAAAAGATTTTACATAGCAAGCATAAAAGAGATGGCAGTTAATATAGCTAGGGTATATAAGGTTCTAACCGCATTTTGGTATAGCAGGATAAAAATATGGATCTCGCAGCAAGAAACCTGATAGACATTCAATCCTATATTGAATACCTTGAACAAAACAACCACCTTATTCGCGTCAAAAGCGAAGTGGACCCTGTCTTTGAATTAGCCGGTATCGCCAAAAAATTCGAAGGCGGCAAGGCCATGCTGTTTGAAAAGGTAAAAGGGCACTCATTTCCATTGTTACTCGGCCTCTATTGGAACCGAGACATGATGGCCAACTTTTTTAATACCAACAGCGCACAACTCCCCTTCGTTCTTGCAGACGGCATCAAACAATGGCGTCAATCGCCTATGGACCCAGTCATGTCAAAGCATGGCCCCGGCAATGAAGTGATCGAGGAGAAACCCGATTTAACCAAGCTGCCAATTCCTCATCACGCTGAAGGTGACGGCGGTCGCTACCTGACTTCCAGTGTTGTGATTGCGAAGGATCCGGACACGGGTGTACGTAATCTCTCAATTCACCGTATGATGCTGGTCGGTGAGAATCGAATGACGCTGTTGCTCGAAGAATTAGGGCACCTTATGGATTACTATAAGCGCGCCGAGGCCAAAGGTGTTCCGCTTGAAATTACCGTTAATAATGGCGTGGATTTTCCCGTCTGTATGGCTGGCGCCGTACCCGCTTCGGCGGCGTCCATTGAAATGGACGAGCTGGGTATCGCCAGCCAACTCCGTGGTGCCCCGGTAGAACTCATTGAAAGTCAAACTGTTGCCGTAGAGGGCATCGCTAATGCGCAGTTTATTATTGAAGGGCGGATTTTACCGGAACTTAGGGAGGATGAAGGCCCCTACGCTGAAGTGACCGGCTATTATGCCGAACGAGACAAACGCTGGGTTTTTGAAGCCACCGCAGTGACCCGTCGTGAAAACCCTGTATTCCATTCGATTTTATCCGGCAAAGAAGTTGGCAATGCCTACGGTATCATTGCCGGAGCGGGTGCCTATGACAAAATTCACAGTTTGGTTCCTGAAGTGACTGCCGTTCATTTTTCCGATGGCAGTGTGCCCTACCATCTCGTCGTACAAATCGATAAAAAGTTTGAAGGAAGCCAGCGTAATGCCATTATGGCCGCTTTCGTTTCCCTTGCTTTTGTAAAAACGGTCACTGTGGTCGATACCGATGTGGACATCTATAACGTTGCTGATGTGGATTGGGCTGTGGCAACACGCTGTTGCTACGAAACCGATCTTCTAAAAATCCCTGACTCGATTGGGCACCGCTTAAACCCCATGGTTCAAAACGATAAATGGTGCCGAATGGGAGTAGATGCGACCGTTCCCTTACCTCGCCCTGACAAGTTCCGTCGAGCCACCATGGCATCTGTGGATCTTAGCAAGCACGAGATTGATGGCGCCTAAGCGGCGGTTATAATAACCACTCATGCCCTCTGTTTCCCTGGATTCAGGGCAGGGGGCGTTCAAGCTAAAACAAGGGCAATCAAAACCCCCCTTCCTGATTATTCATTCGGCAGCGGATATACCCTGCTCCCGTAACACGCGGCGAATAATGGTAAACGCCACCATTCCAGCAATGATGTTGCCACTGGCTGCACCTAAAAACAGACCGTTAACACCACCCAGAATAGAGCCAATATAAGCCAACGGCAGATAAAGTAGTAACAACCTAATGACCGTCGTTAACAGTGCCGTACGTGGCCGACGTAAAACGTTTAAAGACACCATCACCAGAATTACGACAGCATGCGCACCGTAGGTTAAAGGCAAGACCAACAGGAACGTTTTAATCACGTAAATTACTTGTGGGTTATCACTAAAACTGACCGCAATATTGTTCGCAGTAAAAAGTAACAACAAGTAAACGCCTGCTTGAAAAAGTAAAGCAAACTTAATTCCTCCCATCAAGGCACGGTAAGCTCTATGAGGTTTGCCTGCGCCGATATTTTGACCGATAAACATGGGCAAGGTGGAGGATAAGGCAAAAACCACCAGCAGGCTGATAAACTCAATCCGAGCGCCAACCCCGAAACCCGCAACTGCTTCCACCCCGAACCGGGCAATCATTGCGGTCAGCAATGCCGCTGCTAGTGGTGTCATAATATTCGCGGCTATCGCCGGTAACGCGATTTTGAACAATTCACGCCAATTGGGTAACAGGTGCGACCAGCTCGGTCGAGTGAACTCCAAGAGCTGTTCTCGGAAGGTGAGCACCGCCAACGAACATAACCAACCGGTCAGACAGGCAATCAGGGTCGCCCAAGCCGCTCCGGCAACACCAAGCGCAGGGAAAGGACCAATACCAAAGATGAGCAGCGGATCAAAGATCAGATTAATCAGCGAAAGAAACGCCATAATGGAAGCCGATAATTTCGTATCGCCAATGGCCCGCAATGCATTATTGCCTATCATGGTAAGCATCCACATAGGCGCAGCAATAAACCAGATATTCATATAGCTTTTAATAAAGGGCATCACCGCTTCAGTCGCACCCAGTGCTTTGAATAAAGGCTCAATCAAAAGATGTCCTATGACCGCAAGAGCCACGGCTATCAGCGCCGCGATTATTTTGGTGTCACTGATAAATCGTGCGGCCTTTTGGTGCTGATTCTCCCCGATTAATCGAGACAATAATGCGCCCAATGCCATACCAATACCCAAGGCGACGCTAATTAAGATATTGGCAATGGGTTGTGAGAAGCTGACGGCAGCCAATTCATTGGTTCCGAGTAGGCTGATAAAATAGGTATCCACCACCCCAAGCAACATCATCGAGATCATGCCGAATATCATCGGCACGGTAAGACGAAACATCAAAGGGCCAATCGGCTCGGAAGTGATGGCCTTGGTTCTTTTGCTGGTTTTGCTGTTAATACAAATAATCCTTACAACTGGTTATTTCGTCGATCGAAGACGCGATATCAAACTAGACGTATCCCAACGATGACCACCCATTGCCTGTATTTCAGCATAGTAGCCATCCACTATCTCAGTAATTGGTAACGGAGCTCCATAGTGACTCGCCTCTGCCAGAGCGATAGCCAGATCCTTGCGCATCCAGTCCACGGCAAAGCCAAAATCAAACTCATCTCGCAACATGGTTTGGTAACGGTTCTCCATCTGCCATGATTGTGCAGCGCCCTGTGAAATCACTTCAACGACCTCAGCACCATCCAGACCTGCCGCTTGAGCGAAGTTCAGCCCTTCCGCCAATCCCTGTACGAGGCCAGCAATACAAATTTGATTTACCATTTTAGTAAGCTGTCCGCTACCCGCCGGCCCCATTAGTTTGGCTAATTTGGCATAGACATCTAACACGGGTTTGGCTCTCGCAAAATCACTGGCGTCGCCCCCGACCATAATTGCTAACTGACCGTTTTCCGCACCGGCCTGTCCGCCCGATACGGGGGCGTCGAGAAAAGAAAACCCTTGAGCATTGGCCTGATTGAATAATTCACGTGCGATATCGGCAGACGCGGTAGTATGGTCGATAAAAAGACTATTTTTCCGCATCCCCTCAAATGCACCGCTGACGCCCAGGGTGATCGCACGGAGGTCATCATCATTGCCCACGCAAGCGAAGACTATTTCAGCGCCTGAAGCGGCCTCAGCAGGCGTCGACGCAAGCTTACCCGCATACTGCTCAACCCATTGTTCTGCCTTTAATCTGGTGCGATTGAAAACAACCACCTGGTGTCCGGCCCGGGCCAAGTGCCCCGCCATAGGGTAGCCCATGACCCCCAAACCAATAAACGCTAAATTCATTGCAACCTTCTTTTCACTTATCTGCCGAAGAAAAATTGTGTCGATTGAAACTTATAGAGACCTTTGCACAATGTAGCGAGCGACGGCAAGACAAGGCGAAAATTGGCGAAAAAGCGGAGTTTTTGCTTATAAATGAGCATTTTGAGCCGGTTTTTTACCCACAGGGCACTTCGAACGCCGTATTGCCTAGCGCAGTAATTATGCAAAGGTCTCTTATAAAAATACCCCGTAACAAAGGAGATTTCACTGAAAACAATCCAGCTTCAATCGGGTTTATTTTGCCTTAACACCCTATTAATTTGCTCATAAGTATAACCCCGTTGCTGCAGAAAACGTTGACGTTTTGCGAGGGATTTCAAATCCGGAGCCTCATCAGATCCAAATTTTCGCTGTACTAATTCCGCTAATCGCTCCAACCAGTCATCGGCTTGTGGATTTAAATACTGAGTGAGCCATTGCTCAGATACGCCTCGGGCTTTTAGCTCAGCCTTGATGCGTACAGGGCCATAGCCATTATTCATTCGAGAGCGGACAAAGGCTTCGCAAAACCGCTCATCGCTGAGCAGGTTATCTTCCACAAGCGAATCAAGCGATGCTTCAAGCAAGGCTATATTTTCGACGCGTCGTTGTAATTTTTGGAGAAGTTCCTGGCGGGAATGTTCGCGGCGAGCCAACAAGTCCATTGCGGCCCGCCGTACATCGGAAGTTTTATTCAGCTTTCCTGACTTCAGATTTCAACCTCTGCTTCACTCTCATCCCTACTTTTTTCAGGGCTGCCTAACATCTCAGATCGAATTTTTGACTCTATTTCTTCGGCTATCTCCGGGTTTTCCTTCAGGAACTGGGCTGCATTGGCTTTTCCCTGACCTATTTTGTTACCCTGGTAGGCATACCAGGCACCGGATTTATCGATATGTCCCTGCTTTACCCCCAGATCAATAATCTCACCCAAACGGAAAATGCCCTTGCCATACATAATCTGAAATTCAGCCTGCTTAAAGGGTGGGGCCATTTTATTCTTAACGACTTTGACCCGGGTTTCGTTACCGACGACCTCTTCTCCTTCCTTGATAGCACCCGTACGGCGAATATCCAGACGGACTGAGGCATAAAACTTTAAGGCATTACCACCGGTCGTTGTTTCAGGATTACCAAACATTACGCCAATCTTCATTCGGATTTGGTTAATAAAAATCACCATGCAATTGGAGCGTTTGACATTCCCGGTAATTTTTCTCAGGGCCTGGGACATAAGACGCGCTTGCAATCCCATATGGGAATCACCCATATCACCTTCTATTTCTGCCTTGGGGGTCAGTGCGGCAACAGAGTCAATAACCAGTACATCCACTGCACCAGAACGCACTAACATATCGGCAATCTCAAGCGCCTGCTCACCGGTATCTGGCTGTGAAACTAAAAGGTCATCGACATTGACCCCAATTTTTTCCGCATAGGCTGGGTCCAGGGCATGCTCGGCATCAATAAAGGCTGCCGTGCCACCGACCTTTTGAGCCTCGGCTATGACCTGTAGGGTTAATGTGGTTTTACCGGAAGACTCCGGCCCATAAATCTCCACGATTCGTCCTTTCGGCAATCCGCCCACACCAAGGGCGATATCCAAACCCAAAGAACCTGTTGATATTGAGGGGACGTCCGGACGCTCCTGATCACCCATGCGCATTACCGAACCTTTACCAAACTGGCGATCGATTTGCGCTAATGCCATATCAAGCGCTCGTTTTTTGTTTTCGTCCATCAGTTCACCTCGAGAGATTTAATTTTATCGACGTAAAGACTACTGAATTTTACTGTATAAAACAACAGTATTTTGATTATATTGAAAGTTTATTTTGTAGCAATGCCAAGAGTCCCTGATAAGCGGCGACTACGGTTTGCCATCTTACCTGTTCACGATCCCCTTGAAAATGAAAACACTTCGCAATCACCCTCTGTTCTTGTTTGCCCCAGGCAATCCAAACCGTACCGACAGGCTTTGCTTGACTCCCCCCTGCCGGTCCCGCCACGCCGCTAACAGCCACTGCAACCTGTGCCCTTGAGGCAGCAATTGCCCCCTGCACCATTTCAATTACCACCGCTTCACTCACGGCACCCTCACGATTGAGCGACTCCGTGGTCACTCCCAACATGGACTGCTTTGCGGCATTGGAATAACTCACAAAACCACAGTCAAACCAATCAGAACTTCCTGCCAGTGACGTTGCCTGTTGGGCAATCCAACCTCCGGTACAAGACTCTGCAGTCGCCATCAATAAACCTTGATCAAGCAAGGCCTCACTCGTTTTAACCAGCAAAGACGTAATCTCATTCATTGTTTTCTTCTCTTCGCATTTAGCGCTTATATCTGCATCGTTTATCACGTAAAATCGGTTTCTTTTTGCTCAACAATACGGGAACAATGGTAACCGCAGCCGACGATAAAAAGCTAGAACATACGCCGATGATGAAGCAGTATCTAAAAATCAAAGCGGCGCACCCCCATGAGCTGGTATTTTATCGCATGGGCGATTTCTATGAGCTGTTTTTTGAGGATGCAAAACTCGCGGCAGATCTCCTGGATATCACCCTTACTGCGCGTGGCAAAACCGCCGGGCAACCCATTCCCATGGCCGGCGTACCCTACCACGCCGCTGACGGTTACATTGCGAAGATCGTCAAAACGGGAAAATCAGTAGCCATCTGTGAGCAAATTGGTGATCCTGCTACCGCTAAGGGCCCGGTTGAGCGCAAGGTGGTTCGCATCATCACCCCAGGAACACTGACCGATGAAGCTTATCTGGATGAGCGTCGCGATAATCTGTTAGTCGCCGTCTATGCCAATCCTGCGGCCGGACAACTGTACGGTATTGCCGCACTGGATATCAGTAGCGGCCGTTTTAATCTACTCGAAGTCAAGGGTATTGAAGCCCTTCTCAGTGAACTGGAAAGACTCAGTCCGGCAGAACTTCTGATCAGCGAAGATGCGGATTTACACCCTAGCATTAGCCAACGCGCAGGCGTTAGAAAACAACCCCCCTGGAACTTTGATTTTGATGCCGCCTATCGGTTGTTAACGCAGCAGTTCAAGACCAATGATCTGGCTGGATTTGGCTGCGATGAACTGAGCGCAGCCATTCAGTCGGCAGGCTGCCTTATCCAGTACGCCCGGGAAACTCAACGGACCGCATTACCACATATTCGCGGACTTAAGGTGGAGAACCGTGAGCAGAGTGTCATCTTGGATGCCTCCACACGGCGCAACCTGCAACTGGATACCAATCTAGCAGGCGGCAAGGATAAAACCTTGGCTTCCGTCATGAATCGCACGGCCACAGCAATGGGTAGTCGGCTCCTG
>JAIPFG010000006.1 GCA_021736745.1 Pseudomonadales bacterium | reverse complement strand
GTAACTTATCGGCGGCTGAGATCATTGGCCAGGTTTGGATTGCTAGCAAATCCTTGGCAAAAGAGAAAGGAACAAATTATAAAACCATCAGTAATGTGGTCATGATGGGCATGGGTGAACCCCTACTGAACTTCGATAATGCTGTAGCGGCCATCAAAATCATGATGGATGATTTGGGCTATGGTATTTCTAAGCGGCGGGTCACCCTCAGTACAGCGGGGGTAGTGCCTGAAATTGATCGCCTGAGGGAAGTGACCGATGTTTCGTTAGCCATTTCTTTGCATGCGCCAACCGACGAGTTGCGTGATGAGTTAGTCCCGATCAATAAAAAATACCCCATTAAAGAATTGCTCGATGCTTGCCAGCGTTATCTTAAGGTGATGGGAGAGCGGCGTGTAATTACGATAGAATATACGCTGATTGACGGGGTGAATGACCAGCCTGAGCATGCACGGCAGTTGGCGCAATTATTACGCCGCCTGCCCTGCAAGATTAACTTGATTCCCTTTAATCCATTTCCGAATACCCGATACAAACGCCCATCCAGAAAAGTAGCTTTGGCTTTTCAGCAAATATTGGCGAACGCCGGTTATACGGCCACCATGCGTACAACTCGGGGTGACGATATTGATGCCGCCTGTGGTCAATTGGTGGGACAGGTTGAAGATAGAACAAAACGTAGCGCCCGCCATATTGCGATGGCGAACCTGTAATAAAATAGAACAATGGCAGGACTCTTAATGAATTGTAAAGCTCAGCTCATAGGCAAAATACTCTGCGGCACAGTCTTAGCGTTGTTATTGGCTGCGTGCGTAACCACGGATAATAAGCGGTTCGGTGATAATGCTGATGAAGGGAAAGCATTACAGCAGTATACGGAACTTGGTTTGCGCTACATTCAACAGGGTAAAACGGTTGAAGCCAGACGGCCATTGAAACGTGCATTGGAGATTAATGATAAATCCCCCGACGTCCATCATGCCTTGGCTATATTATTCCAAAAAGAGCAGGAACCGGCTTTAGCAGATGAACACTTCCTGAAAGCTCTGCGTTATGGCCCGGAACGAACCAGTTATCGCAATAATTACGCGGCTTTTTTATTCGGCCAAAAGCGTTACGCTGAAGCCTGTCAGCAATTTGAAAAGGCAGGTGAGGATACGCTCTATGATAACCGCTCGGCAGTTTATGAGAACCTCGGTGTCTGCTATTTGGAACTAGGTCGCAAAGAGGAGGCGCTCACATCTTTTGAACGCGCTATTTCAATCAATGATGCGCAACCTCGTGCGTTATTGGAGGCATCCTTGCTTCATTTCGAGAAGGGTAATCTGAAAACCAGCGCTAAATATCATGCGCAATATCAGCAATTAGTGCGATTCAGATTTACATCCAATACGCCACGCAATCTTGCTCTGGGGGTCAAGCTGGCCCGCAGCAGCGGAGATAAAAATCAGGAAGCCAGTTATATGCTGATGTTGAAAAACATGTTTCCTGATTCAGATGAATATCGGGATATTCAGAAATAAGACGCCTTGATGACCGATTCAGTATTGCAGACCAAGGGGATGGATGAGGCGCCGGAAACGATAGCCGGAAACGAATTTAAACAGGCACGGGAAGCAGCTGGCCTGTCTCGGGCCGACGTAGCTGCACGGTTAAACTTAACTGAATCCTATATCGAATTCATTGAAACGGAGCAGTTTGCACGTTTGCCGATGGCGACTTTTGCGAAAGGATACATTCGTCAATATGCGAAGTACCTGCGCCTGAGCGACACGGCCATGATTAAGCGTTATGAAGCCTATACGGCTGAATTGGTTGTTCCGTCAAAATCGGCTATACGCATTCATTCCCAAGTAAAACCGAGTGATCCTTTGGTGAAGTGGGCGACCTTTGCAATTGTTTGTGTTGTCTTGGCGTTGTCGATGCTCTGGTGGACAAATCTCCAGGACGACCCTAGTGTAAGTGATTCGGCAATGCAGGAAAAAAAGGGGCTGGACAGTGCATGGAATAAAAACGATGAGGCGCTAGAGAAATCCTCCCTTCAAGACGCGTCACCTCGCTATCTCGATGAAAATACTGAAGAATCTGTCATTGTCCGTGAGGAAGATGGGGGTGAGTCAGACGACATGCTCGAAGAGGACTCTCTGGCAGAAGTTGAGGGGTTAAGAACGGGTGCTGCGCCGAATCGACTTGAGGCAATTTTTCAACGAGAAAGTTGGATAGAAGTGAAAGACGGACAACAGAGGATACTGTTTACCGGCACCAAAAAAGCCGGAGAGACGTTGCAGTTGGAAACCCTAGAAAGTTTTAATCTGGTGATAGGTAATCCGGCGGCGCTTACCTTGTCCTATAATGGCACACCGGTTGATCTGGCGGATTATATTCGCAATCGTGAAGTTGCCCGACTCACGCTCGGACAAAATTAATTTTCGGGTTCTATAAAGCAATGTCCGCATCGGTTAACATAAGCCCCCCTGCGCAATTGAGATAGAGTACATAGGATTTCCGCCTTGAGTAAAATTAAAGCAATACGTGGTATGAATGATATTCTGCCGGAGCAGACACCGCTTTGGCAGTACCTTGAGGATTGCACACGCCGTGTGTTGAATCGTTATGGCTATCAACAAATCAGATTACCGATTGTAGAACAAACGGAATTATTTAAACGCTCAATTGGTGAAGTCACGGATATCGTTGAGAAGGAAATGTATACCTTTGATGATAGAAATGGTGAAAGCCTGACATTACGTCCGGAAGGAACGGCTGGTTGTGTTCGAGCCTGCGAAGAACACGGGCTCACTTTTAATCAAATTCAGCGTCTCTATTACACCGGCCCGATGTTTCGCTATGAGCGGCCACAGAAGGGACGGTATCGCCAGTTTCATCAGATAGGGGTTGAAACCTTTGGCATGGTTGGGCCGGATATTGATGCAGAACTTATCCTGCTCAGTGCGAGATTATGGCGTGAATTGGGGTTGGAGGAAAATGTTCGATTAGAGTTGAATTCGTTAGGTTCCTCACAAGCCAGAAAAACGTATCGTGATGAATTGATCGCCTATCTGGGTAATTTTAAAGATGAGTTAGACCCTGACAGTCAGCGCCGTTTGACCAGTAATCCATTACGTATTTTGGATAGTAAAGATGGCAAGACTCAAGAGATATTGAAACAAGCGCCGAGCTTTGTTGACTTTCTGGATCAGGAATCGGCGATACATTTCCAGGAATTAAGAACGATTCTGGATGATAACGGCATTCAATATGAGGTTAATCCGCGTCTGGTCAGGGGGTTGGATTATTACTGTAAAACGGTGTTTGAATGGATAACCGATGATCTGGGCGCGCAAGGCACCGTCTGTGCTGGCGGCCGTTATGATGGACTGGTTGAACAATTGGGTGGACGTACCACACCGGCTGTCGGTTTTGCTATGGGTATTGAGCGTTTAGTGTTAATGTTGCAAACTTTGCAACGCCAGCCCCTGGGTATTGATAAGACGGCCGATGTTTACTTGGTTGCGGCTGGTGAAGAGGCTCAGCGTTGGGCAATAAAGCTTGCCGAGCAAATACGCAATGAGCTTGATTCTCTACGAGTCCAGGTAAATTGTGGTGCCAGTAGTTTTAAAGCCCAGTTAAAGCGTGCGGATAAAAGTGGGGCAGATGTTGCGTTGATCATAGGCGAAGAAGAATTAGCCGCAAGTGAAGTATCGGTTAAACCGCTACGTGGTAATGGTGAACAGGTTCGGCTCAGTGCCGGGCAATTAGCCAATCACATCAAGGCGTTGATGAATAAGTAAAAGTTGGAATAGGAGTCAGTAGGTGGACGTTTATCGTACCGAAGAAGAGCAGATTGAGGCATTAAAGCGTTGGTGGCAGGAAAACGGTAAATCGCTGTTAGTGGGTCTTGTCTTGGCGTTGGTTGCTGTTTATGGATACAAGGCTTGGGAAAATAATAAAAGGACCGAAGGCGAGACCGCCTCCAATATTTATTTTGAACTGATGGATGCTGTGGCGTTGGATGAGCAAAATCCGAGCGAAGCGAATACCTCGACCATTCACCACCTCGCGACACAGTTGAAAACTGACTATACGAGTTCGACTTATGCGGTCTATGCGGCTTTAATCGAAGCAAAACAGGCCGTGGCCCAAGATGATCTGGCGGCGGCAGAACAAGAATTGCAGTGGGCGGTGGATAAAAGCGACAAAGGGTCTTCTCTTTATTTGATAGCCCGGTTGCGTTTGGCGCGTGTCATTTTTGCCCAGGGGGGTGAAGAAAATGCCAATCGTGCATTAGCCTTGCTTGAGGGAGAAATAGCCGCCAGTCATAGGGCCAGTTATGCTGAAGTGAAGGGCGATATCTATGTCAGTTTAGGGCAACTGGCTGAGGCGAGGGCTGCGTATCGTCAAGCCATATCAGAAGTAGAGAAAAGTGGTGCACAAAGGCCTTTATTACAAATAAAACTAAAAGATCTGGCTCAGGGAGATAGCTGATGAAAGCAATGTTGCGATTAACAATAGCCCTGTTGTTGGTATCAAGCGTCACAGCTTGCGGATTTTTAGGTGGTATTATTGCGGATGATGATGAAGGGCCAAAACCGGCGCCTTTAGTGAATTTTGATGCCGAATTAAAGATTAAAACCGTTTGGTCGACGGGCGTAGGTGATGGTGTTGGCGAGAAGTATATTAAGCTGGTACCCGCCGTAGATGAGGGGAAAGTTTTTATTGCCGACGTGAACGGACAGGTGATGGCATTAAATCGCGAAACCGGCAAAAGCATCTGGCGGGTTAAACTGCGGGAGCCGGTAAGTGGTGGCGTTGGCGTAGGTTTTGGCTATTTATTTTTGGGCACAAAAGATGGCAAAGTGATCGCCCTGAACCAGACGGACGGTTCCAGAGCCTGGCAAGCCAATCTTTCCAGCGAAATCCTCTCAGTACCCAAAACCAATGGCAATATCGTTGTTGTTCAGACATTGGATGAAAAAATCTATGGTCTGGACCAGGCAAGCGGAGAGCAGCGCTGGTTTTATGAAAGTATTTTGCCGGCCCTGACCTTAAGAGGTAGCAGTAGCCCGATCGTTTCGGGTAATGTTGTCGTAGTGGGTTTGGCAAATGGTAAAGTGGTCGCTTTGGACTCCGCCTCCGGCAGGGCCGCCTGGGAAAAACGCCTTTCTGTCCCCCGCGGACGCTCTGAGTTGGAGCGAATGACTGACGTGGATGGCGATTTGCTATTGCAGGGCGACATGGTTTACGCCACCAGTTTTCAAGGGAAAACCAGCGCAATTGAACTGAATACTGCCCGGGTTAGATGGCAGAAGGAAATTTCCAGTTTCCTTGGTCCGGATGAAGGCTTTGGAAATCTTTATGTCGTCGATACTGACGACGAAATTTATGCCCTGGACCAAAAAACCGGTGATAATGTTTGGAAGCAAAGCGATTTGAATCATCGCCAAATTACCGCGCCGACAACTTTCGGGAATTACCTGGTTGTCGGTGATTTTGAGGGCTATGTGCATTTTATGTCCCAGGTAGATGGTCACTTTGTCGCGCGCAAAAAAATTGATGGTGACGGCATTCGAAGCACGATGGTTGCCAGAAAAGACATGCTGTACATTTATGGCAATAGCGGCAAAATTGTTGCGCTGAAAGTTAATCTCAAATAGCCATTTTTTTTACGGCTGAAGATTTCATCGTAATATCGTCCCGGATTGAGTGAAGGCTTGATCCTGGTCCCCGTGAACCTTAACGGTGACCGCTTGCGATAAGTAAGCAGAAACCATCTCTTCGCCTGATGGAGAAGAGATAATTCAATGTTCCACGAGAAAATTCCCATAGGTTTAGAAGCATGGTCCCCGTTATTGCCATTGTTGGTCGTCCTAACGTTGGTAAATCAACACTCTTCAATCGTCTAACGCGATCCCGCGATGCCCTCGTCGCCAACTTTTCGGGGCTGACACGTGACCGTCAGTATGGAGAAGGAAAGGTTGGCTCTCATCCCTTTATTGTGGTGGATACCGGTGGTATCAGTGGTGACGAGACTGGCATCGATTCGATGATGGCCGGGCAATCGCTACAGGCTATTAAAGAAGCGGATGCGGTACTCTTTCTCGTTGATGCGCAGGCTGGTTTGACGGCGGCGGATCAGATGATTGCAGGCCATCTGCGCAAATTAAATAAATCTTCCTATTTGGTCGTGAATAAGACCGATGGCCGTGATGAGAATACCGCTGCTGCAGAATTCCACGAAATGGGAATGGCGGAGCTGCACTGCATTGCCCCTTCTCAGAATCGAGGAGTAAGAAGTTTAATTGACAAAGTGCTGGCTGATTTTTCGTTACCGGAGGAATCAGAATCGGGTGAAAACACCGAGGGTGGTATACGGATCGCCATCGTTGGACGGCCGAATGTCGGTAAGTCCACTTTGGTTAATCGTATGCTTGGTGAAGAGCGCGTAGTGGTCTTTGATGAACCGGGGACGACACGGGACAGTATCTATATTCCTTACCAACGCTTTGATCAGTCCTATACCCTTATTGATACGGCAGGGGTAAGGCGGCGTAAAAATATTAAGGAAACCGTCGAAAAATTTTCCATTGTCAAAACATTACAGGCCATTCAGGATGCGAATGTCGTTATCGCCGTTTTTGATGCGCGTGAAGGTATTGTCGATCAGGATTTACATATGCTGTCCTTTGTACTGGATGCGGGCCGGTCACTGGTAATTGCCCTCAACAAGTGGGATGGCATGGAGCATGATGATAAAGAAAAGGTGAAAAAAGAAATTGAGCGTCGCTTAGATTTTGTTAATTACGCGAAAATTCATTTTATTTCTGCCCTGCATGGCTCGGGGGTTGGTGAGCTTTATACGTCTATCGATCGGGCTTACAAGTCGGCCATGAGTAAGTGGCCGACTAATCAGCTTAATCAGGTATTGGAAAAGGCAGTTGCGCAACATCCACCGCATATGGTGAAAGGGCGTCGGATTAAATTACGCTATGCCCACCAGGGTGGTTCAAACCCGTTACGGATCATCATTCACGGTAATCAAACAGAAGCGGTGCAAAACAGTTATCAACGTTATTTGGAGAAAACCTTTAGACGCGTATTACACATTGAAGGGTCGCCGATTTTCATTGAATTTAAAACGGGAGATAATCCCTATGAGGGGCGGAAAAACAAATTAACCGGGCGTCAGGTCAAAAAGAAACAACGTTTAATGAAGCATGTGAAAAAGAAAAAGTAGGAATGAAACGTGATGAATACTGAGAGTACAGAAACACACTTTATTCGCAAAACTTTTCCAGTGGGACCGCTGCAATGTAATTGCAGTATTATTGGCGACAAACTCACCCAGAAAGCCATTATTGTCGATCCTGGTGGTGATGCGCAAAGGATCATGGATGAGGTAAAAGCGCTTGGCATGAAAATCACCGCGATCATCCATACTCATGCGCACCTTGACCATATCCTTGCCGCCGGTGAAATAAAGAAAGCGACTGGTGCTCCCCTGTATTTGCATAAGGGTGATAAATTTTTGTGGGATGCGCTGGAGTCGCAATGCCGTTCCTTCGGTGTTCCTTATCAGCCGGTACCTGCTCCAGATGAATGGTTGGATGATGATCAGGACCTTCACTGTTGCGGTGGTGTTACGCTCCATACACCCGGGCATACGCCCGGTTCAATGAGCTATTGGTTTGCTGAGCATAAGCTGCTGATTGCAGGCGATACTTTGTTTCGGCGTTCGATCGGTAGAACCGACTTCCCCGGGGGCGATTTTGATACCATTATCCGATCAATCCGGCAGCGGCTATTCGTTTTGGATGAGGAGGCGACTGTGATTACCGGGCATGGGCCGGCCACCTCTATCGGCGAAGAATTAAGGGAGAATCCTTTTTTAAATTAGTCAGCGGCAGGCTGGGTTAAAGAAACTGTTAATGTCGTTGGTATCAAGGGGTTTTTGCGGCGGCATTAAGATCCACCACGAATCTGTTGCTTGACGGTGATGACATCTTCTCGACCGTTTAATTGATAAATGACTTTGATTGTCGCCGCCATGGGTTCGCTGTGGCAGTTGGAGGTTTTGACTTTTACACAGTCAAATTTCGCATGAATACTGCCGCCGGTAGAGGTAAGCTGAATCACTTCCGCAAACTTCAGGTCGTTTAACTTTCGATCGAGTATGAGCAGGTAATAGCGATTGGGTGAAGTCTGGATAATCAGACTCCGATTATCGATAACTTGCCAGCTATCTACAGTAAATTTAGAAAACCGTTTAACTGACTCAAATTGTGTAAAGATGTATTTTTCATCAATAGCGACAGGCTTTGCGACACAACCCAATAATGTAAATACCAGGATAATTACGGTTAACGCTGTTTTGGCGAAGGGCATGCGATCAGCTCTCCTTGGTTAGGTTTAGTAGATCAAGCGCAAGTGCTTCGGCGACCTTGATGCCATCAATACCCGCCGATAGAATTCCTCCGGCATAACCAGCACCTTCTCCGGCCGGAAATAACCCGCTTGTGTTAATGCTTTGTAAGTTATCACTACGTTTAATACAGATGGGGGACGATGTTCGGGTTTCAACCCCCGTTAGCAAAGCCTCCCCCATAGCAAACCCTTTGATCTGTTTATCAAAGGCGGGGATGGCTTCACGAATGGCGGTGATAGCGTAGGGTGGTAAGGCGGTCGATAGGTCTCCCAAGGTGATCCCTGGTCGATAGGAAGGGGCAACATCCGATAGTTCCTTAGAAGGGCGGTCTGACAGGAAATCCCCCACCAGTTGGGCGGGGGCATTGTAATTGGCGCCACCTAATTGAAAGGCGGCCTTTTCCAGCTTTCGTTGCAGGTCAATACCGGCAAGTACATGTTCGGGGTAATCCTGATCCGGTGTAATGCCGACAACAATCGCGGCATTAGCATTTCTTTCGTTGCGAGAATATTCAGACATACCATTGGTCACTACACCTCCGGGTTCTGAGGCGGCAGCAACGACTGTACCTCCGGGACACATACAAAAACTATACACAGTGCGGCCATTGGCGCAATGGTGTACCAGCTTGTAGTCAGCTGCCCCCAAGAGAGGATGCCCGGCAAACCCACCAAAACGGGCGTGGTCGATCAGTGATTGCGGGTGTTCTATGCGAAAGCCAATCGAGAAGGGTTTTGCTTCAATATAGACGCCCTGGTTCAATAGCATCTGAAAAGTATCGCGAGCACTATGGCCGATCGCTAAAATGATGTGTCGAGAGAGCAGAGTTTCACCGTTGCTAAGCGTTACTCCGGTTATTTGATGCGGATGTTCTGTGCCGGGTTCCATGTGAATAGTTTCCACCCGGCTATTAAAGTGGATTTCACCGCCTAAACGAATAATTTCTGCACGCATATTTTCGACCATTTTAACCAGTTTGAACGTGCCGATATGGGGCTTGCTGTGGTAGAGAATTTCTTCAGGTGCGCCTGCTTTAACAAATTCAGTTAACACCTTGCGGCCCAAATGGCGCTTATCCTTGACTTGGCTGTAGAGTTTCCCGTCAGAAAATGTACCGGCGCCGCCCTCGCCAAATTGTACATTTGACTCCGGGTTCAGCTGTCGTTTTCGCCACAGGTCCCATGTGTCTTTAGTCCGTTGTCGAACCGCTTGGCCGCGCTCCAGAACGATGGGTTTCAACCCCATCTGCGCCAAAATCATTGCCGCCATCATTCCGCAGGGGCCAAAACCGATAATAATCGGGCGTTGTTGTGTGCGTGGAAAGTCAGCCTGAATCGGAGCGATAAAATGATATTGGGTGTCCGGACTGGGCTTAATCAAGGCTTGAATATCAGGGTTTTTTAGTAGCCTGGCTTCTGTTTCCACCGCTAATACAACATCCAGTTGATAGATCAGCAGGATATTAGATTTATTGCGTGCATCGAAACTGCGCTTAAAAATACGAACACTCAACAGATCGTCAGATGTGATCGCCAGTTTTTCAATAATGGCGGCGGTCAGATCATCATCTGTATGGTTCAAAGGCAGTTTTAATTCGCTGAGTCTTAGCATGGGATGCCAGTGATCTTGGGTTAGTGTTTCCGGGCAGAGAATTCTAGCATGATCACGATCAGAGAGCGTGATAATCTAGCGCCAGAATCCTTGGGTGTTATTAAAGTTTTTTGAGAAACAGCCTTGATGGTAAAACAGCCAGACCGTGATCAGATCAAGAAAAAATCATTCACATTCGCTACACAAAAAGCCAAAGCACTATATGATGAGCACTTTTAAAGGCAGACGTTAGATATACCACTCAAGCCCCATTGATCAGAGCGCATACAGGCGGGGATTTATTTTTTATGTGGTGTCTGGAACAAAGCGAAACTTATCCAAAAGAGCGAAATGATGAATAAAATTGGCGATCAACCGAGCTGGCTGGCCACCTGTCCTAAAGGGCTGGAGGAACTGCTTGCTGAAGAGTTGTTAGAACTCGGTGCAGAGCAGGTCAAGCAAACCATCGCTGCTGTTCATTTCAAAGGCCCGTTGACACTGGCCTATCGTGTCTGTCTCTGGTCACGTCTGGCCAGCCGCCTGCTATTACCATTGGCTCAGATTAAGTTGCAGTCCGCGGATGATCTCTACAGCCATTGTATGGAGATCGCATGGGAGGATCATTTTTCGTCAGCTAATTCGATTAGGGTGGATTTTGTCGGGACCTCACGGCTCATTGATCATACCACCTTTGGCGCACAGAGAGTGAAGGACGCTATTGTCGATCGACTTCGCAATCTGGAAGGTGAGCGCCCCAGCGTCGATTTGAAAACCCCGGATATACGTATACAGGCACGTCTGCATAAGGGAGTTGTCTCGGTGGCGTTGGATATCTCCGGTGAAAGTTTGCATCACCGAGGTTATCGGCATGAGCAGAGCAGGGGGGCGATCCAAGAGAATCTAGCTGCGGCCCTGTTGCTCCGCTCCGGCTGGACTCAACTTGCCCGGCAAGGAGCGGCGCTACTTGACCCAATGTGTGGTGGTGCGATTCTGTTGATTGAAGGCGCAATGCTCGCGGCGGATATTGCGCCGGGTGCACTACGGACAGCACATCGATATGGCTTTTTTGCATGGAAGCAGCACAACATGGAGGCGTGGGAAAAGCTTCAAACTGAAGCTCAGCAGAGAAAACAGAAAGGCGTTGAAGCACTCACCCTGGATATTCGTGGCTATGAAGCGAACCCTAGAATGGTTGATATGGCAATGCAAAATATCCAAAATGCGGGTCTGGATGAGCATATTCGTATAGTGCATAAGTCGCTGCAACAATTTGGCAAGCCAACGGCCGAAAAAGGACTATTGTTGACGTCGCTACCTTACGCTGAAGGGTTCTCTGAACAGGAAAATGTGAAGCCGCTTTACGCAAAGTTAGGGCAGGTTTTGCTAAAGAACTTTACCACCCACTGGCGTGTTGGTGTCTTGACCGGGAATGCAGAACTGGCCCGTGAAATTGATCTATCGCCGACCAAACAATACCAGTTTTACAATGGCGCGACGCCCAATAAATTGCTGCTATTTGATGACCTGCGTTCCAAATCCGCACTGATCGAGCAGCGATTGCAGACCACGCCGCCTCGGCAGGAATTAAGCGAAGGCGCACAGATGCTACTGAACCGCCTGAACAAAAACCAGCGTCGTTTAAGCAAATGGTTGAAAAAGTCTGGTGTCACCTGCTACCGATTATATGATGCGGATATGCCAGAATACGCCGTTGCCGTTGACCTTTATGGTGATGCCTTGCACGTGCAGGAATATGCTGCACCACCATCGGTGCCCGAAGCCCAGGCGCGGCAACGTTTTACGGAGGTCAAGCAGGCGCTCAAGGCTTATCGACCGAATGCGCAGATATTTTTTAAGGAGCGTAGAAAACAAAAAGGCAGCCACCAGTACCATAAGCTGTCCAGCGCCAATAGCGGTGTCTTGATAATAAATGAAGGGCCAGCCAGACTGGAAGTGAATCTCTCCGACTACCTGGATACCGGCCTTTTTCTGGATCATCGGCCTGTGCGTGACATGATTCGTCGCATGGCCAAAGGGAAACGATTCCTCAACCTGTTTTGTTATACCGCAGCCGCCTCTATTCATGCGGCGCTAGGTGGTGCGGAAAAAACCTTGAGTATCGATATGTCCAACACCTACCTTGATTGGGCGCGACGAAACTTTGAGCTGAATGGTTTGAGTGAAAAGCAAAATCCGCTGATGCGTGCGGATTGTTTGGAGTGGCTCAAGCGGGGAATCGGCGAATTTGATCTGATTTTTCTCGATCCGCCGACCTTTTCCAATTCAAAAAAAATGCAGGCAGTACTTGATGTTCAACGAGATCATATTGAGTTGATTCGGGGAGCCATGCAAAAATTGACGGGCGAAGGCACGCTAATTTTTTCCAATAATTTCCGTAAATTTAAAATGGATGATGTGATTGCTGATGAATTCGTCGTCAGCAATATCACCGGAGAAACCTTGGATCCGGATTTTGGGCGCAACCCCAGGATTCATCACGTATGGAAAATTACCCATCGTAAAGATAAGCGAATGAAGGCAAGCGATCGGGCGAAAAACAAGGCTCGCGATGGGGATGCCTCTGCCAATCAAGAAAAACATCATCTCGGCCATGAGCGAATGGCGCAGCGGGGAAAAAATAATTTTTGGCATAAATCGTAAGATGAGTCCCCTGTCGCACCGCTAAAAATAAGGCTACAGTGAGTAGGTGGTTATTATTGAATGGCGACCGAGGAATTTAGGGGCCTATTGCCGGTCGAATCAAAACAGGCGAACAATCTGAGGAGATGATCCGATGACCGATTCAAAGCAATCAAAGACGCAGTCGCTTATTTTTTCTAGACGTCAATTTTTAGCCGCTAGCGGGGCCTTCTCCTTGGGGGCAATACTGCCCTCTCAATTACTGGCTGAGCCACTGTATGATGTGGTGATTCTAGGTGCGGGGTTGTCTGGCCTTTATGCGGCCTATTTGTTGGAACGCCAGGGTCTTAACGTCAGATTATTGGAGGCTCGTGGCAGAGTGGGTGGCCGAGTTTACACACTGACGGATACGCCGGGTAAACCCGAAGCCGGTGCCCACGTCGTCGGTGCCAATTATGCCAGAATGATCGCTATGGCACGAACTCTGGGTATCGAATTGACGCCAGTTAATCGCCATCTTAACAGTGAAGCAGTAGAACAAATGCTGCTGATCAGAGGTCAGCGAATGGCACCGAAACAATGGCAAAAGGCTGCATCAAATCCGTTTCCTGAACACCTAAAAGCAATGCTGCCGGGCAATGTTATCTATGAGTCATTGAGCAAAACACCTCTGCTCAAGCTCAACGATTGGCTTAATGAAGAAAATTTTTCCCTTGATTATTCAGCCTTCGACTATCTCCACAACAAAGGATTTAATGACGAAGCCATCCGCCTATTGGATATTAATAACGGTGATGGTAATAACCTCCGGCAGACATCGTTGCTGCACCTGCATCATGCCCGAGCAAATCTGATGAGTCTGGCCCGCGCCGGAGGAACATTGTTTACCGTCGAAGGCGGAAATCAGCGTTTCACCTCAGCGCTTGCGGGTCAGATTAAAGGGCCTATTGAACTGCACAAAAGAGTCACTGAAATCGCATTGAGTCAGAAACAGGCGGTAGCTGCTTGTGATGATGGCACTCGTTTGAACGCTCGCCATATTATTTCGACTTTACCCCTGCCGGCATTACGCCAAATTAAGGTATCACCGACGATGCCAGCGAAGCAGCATGAAGCGGTGAACTCCATCAGTTATCACAAAGTTTTTCAGGCGCACCTGTTAGTGGACAAGCCCTTTTGGCGAAAGCGTGGCTTAACCCCTAATCTTTGGACTGATGGCCCCCTTGAGCGCATTATGGCGCTCAACACCAATCCCAACGAATCGATTACCAGATTATTGGTGTGGATTAACGGCGATGCGGCTGACCATTTCGATGCGTTGAGTTCGGCCCAGGCGGAACAGGAGATCCGTCAGAAGATGCAAAAAATTTATGGGACTAAAAAAGGGTATCAGATCACCAAACTGGTTTCTTGGCAGCAAGACCTGTTCTCTGGTGGAGCCTATGCTACCTGGCGTCCCGGTGAAATAACGCGCTACGCCAATCACTTAGCGCAGCCACATGGACAATTGCACTTTGCGGGTGAACATACCGCGCAATTTTTTCAGGGAATGGAAGGGGCTCTGGAGTCAGGAGAAAGAGCGGCGCAAGAAATTATTGTCCAATTATAAGATACAATCTAATGGTATTAAGGTAGACAGCAAGTATTTTGCTGATTTAACCTCTATTAAAAGTCTTAGTCTCTTGCTATCTGAGAACATGGCATCCCGTTAAAATCTTTAATATCCCGACGCCCCAGGATCAATCGCTATACTCCTAATTGTGATTTCATTATGGCAAATTTATCCGGACCACTACCTATTCTAAGAGTGCCAGTAAAGATTATGATGGTGATGTAAATTTGCAGTATAAAGTGCGCGAAGTCGCAGCATATTGGCGGTGTCCTTTTCTAAGTCATTGAAATTTCGGTAATTATATAGTGGCATGCTCCTTGCTTTAATGATTGTGTTAGCTTACGTCTAACACAGTTTAGCCTGAAGTTATGGGAATAAAACAATAGAATTAGAATTAGAACTTTGGAGGTTATAGGTATGGTCTATTTTTTAAAAAAACCGCTGGCGAAGTCGGTTCTTTCATGCGGGCCCTTGTTATTACTATTAACAGCGCCGGCTGATGCCGGGTCCGCATTGTTAGAAGAAATAACAGTCGTTGCACAAAAGCGTGAACAGAATCTGCAGGATGTGGGTATTTCGGTAAGTGCGTTTTCCGGTACTCAAATGAAAGAGCTTGGATGGTCTTCAAGTGAAGACGTTGCTGCTCAAACTCCAGGCCTCACGGCAAGTAAAACGGCTGGTGCAGCCATCTCTCAATTTAATATCAGAGGAATTGGGCAGTCGGATTTTGCAGATCATCATGAGGCGCCAAATTCTATCTATTCTGACGAGGCATATGTAGCATCGCCTGGAGCGGCTGGCTTTCCGATGTTTGATCTTGAGCGGGTGGAAATTTTGCGAGGGCCTCAAGGAACGTTATTTGGCCGAAACGCAACAGGTGGGTTGGTGCATTTCATTAGCAATAAACCAAGCGAAGAGTTTAATGCAAATGTAAAAGCTACGGTTGGGGAGTTTTCTCAGGTTCGTCTGGAAGGTGCTGTTGGTGGCGCCCTGTCAGATAGTATTAGGGGGCGTTTTGCGGCTTTCTATGAAGAGGCTGATGGTTATATTGAGAACGATATTGGTCCGGATTTAAGAGAGCAAGGTCTTTTTGCCGCACGGACAATGCTGCAGTTTGATCTTTCCGATAAAGCAACGCTACTCGTCAAGGTTCAGGGGTTTAGTGAAGATATTGATGCCGGTATTTACAAGTCAAAACCTTCTTATACTGATGCTAATGGGGTGAATCAGTTTGTTCCTGCTGACCTGGATGTATACGGTGGCGGAGCTGGAACTGATTTCTATGGTTATCGTGATGCTGATGGAGATCCCCTCTCAGTAAAAGCCGATCAGATAGGATTTATCAAAAAAGATATCTATGGGACGACCTGGAATTTTAGTTATGAATTTGACTATTTTACGCTGGTAGCTGTGACGGATTATGCGGATGTTGATACTGCTTATCGCGAAGACACTGATTCCGGGCCTTTTAATCAAACGATCTATAATTCCGAACAGGATACTAGTCAATTTTCACAGGAAATCCGTATTAGTGGTGAATCCGATAAGTTAAATTGGGTTACAGGAGCCTATTATCTGGACATTAGCGGAGATTATTTGGCGAGCTTTGATTTGCCAACTTTGGCAGGATTTTTTGATCCTGTTTCTTTCCCTGGTGATGGCTCTGGTACGGGACGAGGAACGGGAGCGGCAGCAAATAGTAATTGGACACTGGAGACTTCCAGTTGGGCTGTGTTTGTTCAGGGTGAGTGGATGTTGAGTGAAAAATTGTCTTTAACTTTGGGTGCTCGTTGGACGGAGGATAGCAAGGACTATAAGCTCTTATCGGGATGTAGCGAGGAAGCTGTTGGGGCTTGCGCCTTTGATGGGTTTGCTTCGGTAGGCGATGTTTTTGTGGATGGGGTTAACCTTGGGCCTGCGGCGGCAGATATTCCTGGGGCAATTAAGTTGGATCGAGATGATAGTGATTGGTCCGGTAAGGTGCAACTTGATTATCGTCCTAATGACGATACGCTCATATATATCAGCACTAGCAAAGGAATTAAAGGTGGTGGTTTCACTACGCCGCTGGATGGTTTACTAGCCCCTTCGCAATTACCTTATAAGCCGGAAGAGTTATTTGCATATGAGATGGGAGGTAAAATTTCCTTTCCTTTCGGTAGGTTGAATACAAGTGTTTTCTACTATGATTATAAGGATTTTCAAACTTTTGAATTCCGAGGAATTACCTCCGTCGTACTTAATCAAGATGCGAAAATGAAAGGTGCCGAGATAGAGTTAGTGTTAAATCCCCTAGAAGGGCTGGATGTCCTATTAGGAGCTGCATACCTGGATGCGGATGTTGAAAATATTCTGACCCCTTCTGGTCCGAAAGATCAAGAACCCATTAATGCGCCCGAAATGAAATATAACTGGCTGGTACGATATAGTTTGCCAATGGGTGATCTTGAGTGGAGCTTCCAATATGATGGTAATTGGACGGATGACAGATATTTTAATATCGTCAATTCGCCGACTGTGCTTTCTGAATCCTATGCATTGCATAACTTAAAAGTGGGATTAGGTGATAATGAAGGGGTTTGGGATATCTCAGTCTTCGTCAGAAATCTGAGTGATGAGGAATATGTTAGTCATACTTTTGATCTCACTGTACTCGGATATACCATTCAGAAATACGGGTCACCCAGATGGGCAGGTGTTAATTTTAGCTATAATTTTTAATCGTCACTCTGGGTATTTCTAATAGGAAACCCAGGGGTAATTACTTTTTTCCGCCACCAACTCTTTCCCTTCCGGGTGGCGGAAACTTTTCTCTGCTCCGCTTGTATCGAATTTACAGTCTCTGAAACCTCTCATTGGAAAATCTCCGCGAGTAGGAATGGGCGAAGGTTTAATATCTCATTCTGTTGGATAAATTTTGTTTTGCAGTAATTTGTCCTGCACAAATAGGGTTAACTTAAGAGAATAGGAGAGATATTTTTGGAAAAGTGCATCTTTATCCAGGGTAGGATTACCGTCATTTTAAAGCGCCATTTTACTTAGCCCCCTAGATCTTATTCTTCCTCTGGCAGTGTTAAGAGCTAACCACACTTTACAAACCGATGCTTTATTGCATCGTTGTGTGCATAAAAGCAGCATAATCAATAATTATGCCGCATTAAATTTTGTAACTAATTGATATTTAATAGAAATGTAGTTATGGCATGTTGTTTGCTCTGATAGGTTGATAGTGAACAAATCACTCGAATTTGCTCACCCGAAACGCCTAATAACATATTTTGGAGAAAACACTATGGCGCGCGATGCGAAACACGATCTTTTATTTGAGCCTATTTCCTTTGGTCCGAAGACAATGAAAAACCGCTTTTGGCAGACTACTCATTGTGCTGGACCTGGTTCCGAGCGCCCGGGTTCTCAAGCCATGTTACGAGGCACCAAAGCGGAAGGTGGTTGGGGAGCTGTATTTACAGAGTATTGTTCCGTTCATCCGGAAGCGGATGAATATCCCTACACCAGTGCCAGGCTTTGGGATAACGGTGATGTTATCAACTTAAGACAAATGACGGATATAGCGCATAAGTGGGGAGCACTGGCTGGCGTCCAACTCTGGTATAGCGGTATTCATGCAATCAATATGGAGTCGCGTGAAGTTGGTCGTGGTGCCATGCCTTTTCCGTCGAACATGTATCCAACTCGAACCGTCTATGGTTGGGAAATGGATGAGGATGACATCAAGGCCGTAATTAATATGTACGTAGAGGCGGGTAAGCGAGCTGAGCAGGCCGGCTTTGATATTCTCGAGGTTTCCGGTGGCGATTCAACCATTCCTCTCCAGTTTCTTGAGCGCCGCTTTAACAAACGCACCGACAAATACGGTGGCTCATTGGAAAATCGCGCTCGTTTTTATATAGAACTAATGACACGATTAAAACAAGAACTGGGTAATACCTGCGCCATCACTACTCGCTTTGAAATTGATACGCTGCAAGGGCCGGATGGTATTCAGGCCAAAGATGAAGGTATTCGATTTCTTGAGATTATGCAAAATGAAGGCATTGTCGATCTTTGGTCAATTAAAATTGGTGATTACGCCGAATGGGCAGGAGAAGATGCTGGTGCCTCGCGCTTCCGTAAATCTGGTTGGGCTGTGCCCTTTACTAAGGGCGCCAAAGAGGTACTTAAGGATACGCCGATGGTGGCGAACGGGCGTTATACGAGCCCGGATGATATGGCGGAACTGATTCGGTCAGGTGTTGCGGACATCATTGGTGCGGCGCGACCCTCAATTGCGGACCCATTTTTACCAAAGAAAATAGAAGAGGGGCGGACTGATGATATTCGTGAGTGCATCGGTTGCAATATGTGTGTCTCTAAGTTTAATCAGGTGGGTCAGATTGCCTGCACTCAAAACCAGACATTAGGGGAAGAATATCGTCGTGGCTGGCACCCAGAAAAGTTTGATAAATCAAAAGACTCCTGTTCAGTCTTAGTGGTTGGCGGTGGTCCTGCTGGCATGGAGTGCGCACGTGTATTGGGTGAGCGTGGTTACGAAGTGCATCTGCGCGAAGCAGAGAGTGAATTGGGAGGTCACTGGAAACATGTTTCGAAACTCCCTCGTTTGAACGAATGGAACCGTGTCATTACCTATCGCCAAATTCAACTCGAAAAACTTAAAAATGTTGAGGTGCATCTGGGTGTTGGCAAAATGAGCGCAGATGATGTGCTTGAATATGGTGCAGACAAGGTGGTTATTGCTACAGGCGCACACTGGGCTGAAAATGGGTTTTCAGCAGCAGATCATAAACCCATAGTTGGTGCCGATGCTTCGCAGCCACATGTCCTGACCCCGGATCAGATTTGGGCTGGTAAACCAATACCTGGGAATAAAGTGGTAGTGCTCGACGGTGATGGTCACTTTATGGCGGTTGCACTGGTTGAGTTAGCTAAGCAACAAGGCAAGGAAGTTGTCTATGTGACTGACGCTTCTGAAATTGCTGAATACGGTACCTTTACATTCGATATCTTCAATAATAAGCGCATGTTCAATGAAATGGGTATCAGTCATGTAAGAAATTATTGGCCTGAAAAGATTGAACCTGGAAAGGTAACGTTATCCTATGTTTTCAGTCATGGTCATGACCTATTACCGCCGGAAAATGGTGCAGTACCGCGCAAATATACCCCAAATGTTCTGGAACTGGAGGCTGATGCTGTCATTCTTGTTACATCACGTATTCCAGACAGTGGGCTATTTAAAGAGTTGAAAGCGAGGAAGGCTGAATGGGAAGGGGCTGAACTGGAAGCAGTTTACCAATGCGGTGATGGTCGAGCCCCTCAACAGGTGATGAATGCAATGTTTGACGCCCATCGTTTGGCCCGCGAATTTGATAGCCCTCATCCACAATATCCTCTACCTTGGATTCGAGAGCGGCAAATTTGGGGCGCGGAAACATTCCCTAAACTGGGTGATCTACGACCTAAGGTTGAGGTTGATTAATTAAATTGATTTAAAAAATCAAGATAGCATAAATACGGGGGAAGAATTTATGGACAATTCAGGCACGTTAGAGGTCGGAAACAGAATAAGTTTGCTACAAACCATCAAGGATTCTATGCCGGAAGATTGGGGGATGCTGTTATCCGCCTTTGCCTCCTCTTATGGCATAGGTCTGTTGGCCTTGCTGGGTCTCCCTTTTATGATCGGTGCGACTATTGATGGCTTGGGGCTAAGTGAGTCGCAGGCAGGCTTTTTGGGCACGCTGGAATTTCTGGCTATCATGGCGGCATCAATTGTAGTCGCACCTTTTATGAGTACTGCTCCGCGACGAATCTTGGCTTTTATTGGGGTTTTTGTTGCTGTCGTGGGGAATCTGCTTTGTCTTTATCAGGCGCAGATCAGCTACGATTTATTAATGCTGTTCAGAATCATTGCTGGGTTAGGCTGCGGTTTGGCGTTGGCTGTCGGAAACGCTACCGTCTCGAATGCTAAAAATCCTGAGAAATTAGCCGCTCAAATGTCGGTTTTATTTGTGACGTTGATGGCTATAACCATGCTGGTTTTTGCCTGGGCCTCTAATGCGTGGGGTTACAAAGGAATGTATGCAATATTGGCTTTTTGTATGATCTGCGTTAGCCCCTTACTCTTGATGCTTCCCCCGCGTGCGCTTGAACAACCTGCAACCAGAGACCATCCTCATGCCCATAAAAGCCTCTTCTCCCTAACGAGTTTTTTTATGTTGTCAGCAATGTTCGTATTTGCACTGCGTGACATGTCGGGATGGGCCTTTGTCGAACGGATTGGTCTTGATGTGGGTTATTCAGGGGGAGAAATAGGGCTGCTCCTATCCGCCCAAGCATTACTAGGGATTAGTGGTCCCATGATCGCATCGGTTATCGGCTCACGATTTGGCTTAAAAATACCATTAACTATTGGAATAGTAACTTCCGGGTTGGTTTATTTTGTAATGCTGTTGTTGCCAACCTCCATAGCGGCTTATACCGCCTCGGCCATGTTTATCGGCTGTACTTATTTTTATACCTTGTCCTATCTGACGGCACTTGCTGCCGAGCTTGATTCCCAAGGGAGAATCGTTGCGGCATCTGGAGGGTTTCTTAGCGCTGGCGTGGCCTTTGGACCATTGGTGGGAGGGCGCCTGATCGAGGCGTTCGGTTATGGGTTAACCAGCTGGGCTATTTTGGGAATGGCTGCCCTGACTCTGGTTTTTGCCGGTTGTTCCCTGAGGTCCCTGAACTCAGCAAAATAGGGTTAGTTAGGAAAAATTGTGTCAAAAATGTCATTGGAAATCGGATTTAAAGGTTTATTGAGATGCATATATCTACAGCGGAAAAAGTAACTAAAGAAGAGTGGCATAGCCGGGCTGCCGATCTGAGGCCAGAGACCAGGTTATTTATTGATGGAGAGTTCGTGGAATCTGTCCAGAGGAAAAAATTTGAGAATATCAATCCTGCTAATGGTGAAGTGATTACAGAAATGGCACGCGGTACTGAAGAGGATATTAACCTGGCAGTGGCCGCCGCTCGGCGGGCGTATAGGAGTGGTATCTGGTCGCGCATGGCCCCGCGTGAGCGGATGGATGTATTAGCTAAATTTGCATCTCTGATTGAAGATCATGGTCAGGAATTGGCGCTTCTGGATACATTGGATATGGGTAAATCGATTACCGAAATGATCACAGTCGATGTTCCTTTTTCCGCTCATTGCTTCCAGTACTTTGCGGAAACCATCGATAAAATTGAGGGTGCCGTCACCAATACCGCAAGCGATGCTTTCCACTATATTTCAAGGGAGCCCCTTGGGGTTGTTGCAGCGATAGTGCCTTGGAATTATCCATTAATGATGGCTGCCTGGAAAATAGCGCCGGCCTTGGCCGCGGGTAACACGGTCGTGCTCAAGCCAGCGGAACAATCCCCGATGAGCGCCTTGCTACTGGCACGCCTGTTCGTTGAAGCTGGAGGACCGCCAGGAGTATTAAATGTCGTCAATGGTTTTGGTGAAGACGCTGGCCGCGCGCTCGGCCTACATATGGATGTCGCCAAGGTTGGCTTCACTGGTTCAACTGAAGTTGGCAAGCTGATGATGGTTTATGCCGGCCAATCCAATATGAAAAAAGTAACCACTGAATGTGGTGGCAAAAGTCCGCAAATTATTCTCGCCGACGTGGCGGACCTGGATACTGCCGCAAAATACGCAGTCAATGGTATTTATGGTAACCAGGGTGAGGTTTGTAGCGCCGGTTCCCGGATTTTGGTGGAGCAATCTATCTATGGTGAATTCCTGGCTCGCTTTACTCACTATGCTAAGGATTTGTTCGTACCGGGGGATCCCCTAGACCCAGCCACGACCATGGGGCCGCTGGTTTCAAAAGAACAACAAAGTCGTGTGTTGGGCTATATCGATAAAGGTAAGCAAGAGGGTGCAACCCTTAATTTTGGCGGTGGTCAGCCCTCTGATTTTGATCAGGGCTATTATGTCGAGCCAACTTTGTTTTCTGATGTTAACCGTAAAATGATTATTGCTAACGAAGAGATTTTTGGTCCTGTTGCGGCAGTAATACCTGTTAGTGGACCAGAGGAAGCAGTTGATATTGCTAATGATTCTGATTTTGGGCTGGCGGCGGGTATCTGGACTTCCGACCTGAATACGGCACACCGATTGGCCCGCGATATCGAAGCTGGGATTATCTGGGTTAACTGCTATGACCATGGTGATATGACCCAACCTTGGGGTGGGTTCAAACAGTCAGGACAGGGTCGTGATAAATGTTTTGATGCCGTTCTTCAACATACCCAAACAAAATCTGTTTGGTTTAATTTAGGTTCTTGATACAGGGGTGATTTATCAAAAAACAAGCGTATTTGTATGGCTTAGGATCAGTCTGATCGGTTGAGTTCTCAGCAAAACTTTAAGATTACTTTTATATATTTAGCAATTAGCAGGAGCAATAACAGAATGTACACCTTTTCTTCAGCCTTAACGAAAGGCTCCTTAATTGATGGTCAATGGGTAGAGGCTTCCGCAGGGACTTTTGATGTTAAATCCCCTCATTCAGGTGAAGTGCTGCACAGCGTTGGCAAGTGTTCTGCGATTGATGCAGAACGCGCAATTGCTTCAGCGAAGGCAGCTCAGCCAGGTTGGGCCGCAACCCCTGTAGTTACCCGAGCCAAAATATTGCGCCGAATTCAAGCGTTGTTTTTAGAGCGCGCTGAAGAAATGGCGCAAATGATCTGCGCAGAAATTGGCAAACCCATCACTGATGCTCGTGAAGAGGTATTCGAGTATGCGGCACCATCCTGGGGCAAAGCGGCGGAAGAGATTTTAAGACATCGAGGTTCATCTTTCCCTTCCACTCAGGAACAGACGAACAATAAACGTCTGGTACAATCATTTCGCCCGCTTGGTGTAGTAGCGGTTATTACTCCTTATAACTTTCCTGTTGATATTTCGTCGATTGCCCTCGCCCATGTGATAGCAGCCGGTAATACTGTGGTCTGGAAGCCATCGGAATATGCGGCTATATCCTGTGCCATAGCCGCAGATATCTTTGCCGAAGCGGGTTTACCACCTGGAGTAATCAATGTCGTACAGGGCCATGGCGATGCTGGCGCAGCAATGTTGGAGAGTCGTGATATCAAGGGCGTGTTCTTTACTGGCTCAACAGCGACGGGTAAACAAATTGCGATTAAGTCTGTACTCAAGCCTCAATTGTTGGAACTCGGTGGAGACGGCCCTTTTATCATTTTACCTGATGCGGATATTGATGCGGCCGTAAATGCTGCCATCAACGGTTGTTTCTATTTTGCAGGACAGGTCTGTACTTCGGCCGAACGAATCCTGGTTCACGCTGCGGTTTATGATGAGTTTGTTGATAAATTTATCGCAAGGGCCAAGATGTTAAAAGTTGGTGATCCGGCACAAGAGGAAACCGAAATGGGGCCGCTTTGTAATGAGACAACCCTTAATCGGACCATTGCTCATGTAGAAGATGCGATAGCAAAGGGGGCTCAGATTATCCAGGTTGGTCCCCGTGATGGCCTCTATTACCCGGCAACCGTACTTACCAACGTCACTATGGATATGCGTATCGTTCAAGAAGAGACCTTTGGCCCGGTTGCGCCCATCATGAAAGTAAGTTCTGTGGAAGAGGCTATTGAAATTGCTAACTCCAGCGACTTGGGATTAATTGCTTCCCTTTGGACCAAAGATCTGGCGACGTCCTGGCGTGTTGCGGAAGCGCTGCCTCATGGAACGGTCAATATTAATGAAACAACCAATTATTGGGATCAACTCGCTCCGTTCGGTGGCACTGGCGATAGTGGTGTTGGACGTGAGTTGTCAAAATGGTTTCTCGATACTTTCACTGAAAGCAAATTGATAGTGTTTGATCTTGGCGGTGAAAATCCCGGAGGCCGTCGTGCTGAAGGCGGCTGGTAAACTAAAGAAGTCTTACTATGGAAACACGTGAACTTTTCTCCGGCTTCACAGCGGACGCTATCACTCTATTTTATGTGATCGGATTGTCAGCGCTGGCGCTGGCGTTGCTAGGAATCTACTTAAATATTGCCAAGTACCGTAAGGGGCAGCGCCTTGCTGCCCCGATCGATATAGTTGCTTCCTGTAAGCGCATGGTCGTCGATCTGCTCTCACATCGAACCTTAAGGCGCAGGGATAGATTCGCAGGCATTGCTCACTCAATGGTGTTTTATGGTTTTGCATTAGCCTTTATTGGTACCTCCATTATTACTTTGGAGTACGACATCATTGAACCACTTTTTGGTATTACTTTTTGGAAAGGAGGGTTTTATCTGGCTTTCAGCCTGATACTGGATTTGGGGGGATTAGTATTAATTGTCGGCATTGTCATGCTGATGATACGCAGAGCGGGTTTTCAGCTTACAAAGCTCGAATATTTGCGTACTTACCGGGGAGAAAAGCAATACCGGCCAGCCGCCAAAAAATGGAAATATGAAGATTGGTTGTTCATGATATTTCTGCTGTTAATTGGCATTACCGGTTTTTTACAGGAAGGAGTTCGGCTTCTAATCGAAGCTCCGAGCTGGCAGGCATGGTCGCCAGTGGGTTTTGCGGTTGCTAAGACACTCCTGGCTGTTGGCTTTGATGCCCAGTCCGCAGATTCTCTGAGGATCTTTAATTGGTGGTTTCATGGCTTGATGGCTTTAATGTTTCTAGTCCTTTTGCCTTGTTATAAAGCCAAGCATATCTTAACGGCTATTGGATCTTTAAGTATGAGAGATCCAAAAGCACTACGTCGGCTCCCCAATATCCCTGTAACGCAGCTCGATCAGGAAGATGGAGGAGGAATCTCTTCTATTGAGCAGTTTGATTGGAAAAATTTATTGCACTTCGACGCTTGCACTAAATGTGGTCGCTGCCATGAAGCCTGTCCGGCGCAAAACTCCGGTTATCCTTTGAGTCCTCGCGACATGATTTTGGATCTGCGCACTTATAATGACCGCGTCAAAGGTGTGAGCAACAGTGACGAAAAACTGATCGGGGATGTTATCGATCCGGCAACGCTCTGGTCTTGCCGGTCCTGTGGCGCCTGCCAAGAAATCTGTCCGGTAGGTATTGAGCATCCAGCTATGATTGTCCAAATGCGGCGTCATTTGGTTGACCAAGGAAAAATGGACCCCTTGCTACAGAGCACTTTGGCTAGTTTTGGGGATAAGGGTAACAGTTTTGGGGAAAGCCCCAAAAAACGTACAGACTGGACCAATGCCTTGGAATTTAAGATCAAAGATATCCGCCAAAAGCCAGCAGATTATCTATGGTTTGTTGGAGATTATGCGGCTTTCGATCCTCGTAACCAAATTATTAGCCAGACTGTGGCCAGGCTGTTAAGAGTGGCAGGAGTGGATTTTGGCACCTTGCATGAGGACGAGCGCAATGCAGGAAACGACGTGCGCAGGATTGGCGAGGAGGGATTATTTGAGACTCTGGCTGAACACAATATCGAACAGTTTAAGAGGGCGCAACCTTTTAACTCCATCATTACTACCGATCCACACAGTTACAACACTATCAAAAATGAATATCCGGAACTAGGCAATGTTGCTCAGATTGAGCATTACTCGACAGTGCTCGCGGACCTGTTGGAATGCGGTAAGTTAAAAGTAGTGAAACCGCTAAACAAGCGAGTGACTTTCCATGACCCTTGTCACTTGGGAAGACTGAATGACGGCTATGAGGGGCCGCGGCGGATACTGAAAGCCATAGGTTGTGAATTGGTTGAGATGCCTCGAAACCGTGATAACTCTTATTGTTGTGGCGCTGGCGGCGGAAGAATCTGGATTCCGGACGATCCGGGTACCGATAAACCTTCTGAAAGTCGCATGCACGAGGCCGCCGCATTAGGCGGGATCGATTACTTTATTACCAGTTGTCCGAAGGACTTAACCATGTATGAAGATGCCAGAAAAACCAGTGGCCATGAGAATGAGTTTATCGTTAGAGATATTGCTGAATTGGTGGCTGAGGCAATTGAGCTGGAAAAAATTTCATTGAAAGATGTGCCCCAATTAATGCAGGAAATGGCGGATGCTGTTACCAGGCAGGTGGTCA
>JAIPFG010000005.1 GCA_021736745.1 Pseudomonadales bacterium | reverse complement strand
GGGCCTGGATCATTCGTTAATACCAGTCCATCTGAAAAAAATGGATATTTACGCCAACCTTGATGTTTTTGCTCAAGAGCATGCACCGCCGCTCCTGGCAAACGTAATAACAAGAAAAGCATTTCGGCTTGCTCTGCATCGAAGCCTAGATCAACTAAGGTAGCCGCAGCAATACCCGTTATAGCTAACGGGCAATCGGCAGCAAGTTCAATTTCAGTACGATGCGCTTTTAGCCAATTCAGAGAATCGCTACTGCTTATTCCGGCCAAGAAGTCGAGGGTTTGTTTTATCGGCGTAGCGCAACTGGCTCCATAGGGGTCAAAGCCCGGCGGATGTTCCATATCTGGCCAAACTTCCAGCTTTTCATCTTTTTCATAATTCTTAACTGTTGTTTGCCATAAGCTTAAATCATCACCACATTTTTCCCAAAGCTTAACTGCAAGAAATACTTCTCTTGCACCACCATATTGACCAGCCCCAGGCGCTAAAGCTGCCATTAGGCATGCCGCAGCCGTCGACCCACCAACACCCCCATTCATCGCGGCTCTTACACTCAAATCTCTTGGGCCGGGATTCGCAATGGCTACCGCCAATCCTTCCAACAGTTTTGCCTGGTCCTTGGTCGGAGGTTCTAATTTGAACAATAGGTAAAGGTATTCGATCCAGCTTATCTTACCGAGCAGATCGCCATAAACATCATAACCGGAGCAATAACAGACGGCGGCGGCAAAGGGGTTGTCTGGCTCAGGAATTTCTTCCCAAATTTTGGAATGGATAACTTCTTTTTTTTTCTCTTTTTCTTCTGTCATGACAATAGCTTACTTCATCCCCTTGATACGTGTAGCAATCGGCGGTACTTCATCCGGATCAATAATCACTTCGATGAGCGTAGGACCAGCACGATGACAGATAACATCCACATTCAGTGCTTTTAATTCTTTGGGAGTTGTCACTCTGTAGCCGGGCACGCCCATCGCTTCGGCCAGAGAAGCGAAATGAATATTGGGCAGGTGGTGACCGATACTTTCGGACTCATTGAGCATTTGCCCATGCTTTACCATACCCAACGAAGTGTCGTTCAGTATCAGGAAAATCACGGGTAATTTTTCTTGGAGCGCAACGGTGATCTCATTACCGGACATCAGAAAACTGCCATCGCCAACAATACAAACGACCGGTTCTCCCGGGTTGGCCAGAGCTGTACCAATCGCACTGCCTGGCGACCAGCCCATGGAGCAAAATTCCGCACAGACCTGAAAGAGTGCATTACTGCGTTGCCGTCGTCCATAGTCATAACGATGCTGCTCGCTGTCCCAACGTGATAACAGCCTACGTTGTCCGACGCGCCGGTCAAAAGGGTTAAGGTAATGAATAGCCCAAGCCAGATTATTCCCCGTGTCTGCCAAGTAACGGGTGTTGACGGGGAAAATTTGTGTCAGCTGATGCATCAGCCACTGCGGCTTGATCGGAATACTGTCATCGTATATTTTGCGCGGATCATCAAGTTCAAAATGCATGATTTCAGGATCCGCTTGTTGCTCGCCGTCTCCCATGCTGGGCTGTTTTTGACGATGGCCATCAACCAGGGTAATGACTTTCCGCTTTTTTTCTCGTTCCACTAAACGTGCAATTACATTTTCAAAAATGCCCGCCGCTCTTCCCCGCACATGCAACTTGGCCATTGGCGACCGGGTAAAGTTAGCTTCCTGCTCATCCACGTGAATCAGTCGGTCATTAAGCACTGCACCCGTATCCCAGGCATTGGACGTAAATTCACCCAACGAGGCGCCAACCACTACTACTGTGTCAACGGCCGGATCAGTAAGCGCTTCGTTCGCGCTACTATGTCCGGCAAAACCGATGACGCCTCGAAACTGCGGGTGGTAAGGACTAATGAAGCTTTTTCCATCTGGTGTCGCTAAAATTGTAGCTTTCATCATTCGAGCCACATCAATCACTTGGCCGGCGGCCTCTCTGGCGCCGACGCCCAATACAAACACAGTCTTTTTTGAGGCGGCCAAGAGGTTAACCAACTGGTCAACAGCAAGCTCATCTTGCACCATGGGCCGGTGTAACAGTTCAGCTAAACTATACGAAGGCCCCTCAACAGATAGCTTCGCATTAAATATATCCGAGGGAATGCTGATATGCGTCGGTCCGCTCGGGGAGCTGAAGGCAGTCATTATGGCGGAGACGAGTTTGTGTTCGAACTGTTCTACATGGCTAACAAGTGAGCTGAATCGCGTACAGAACTGATACATCCCGACTAAATCAATCCCTGTATCGCCTGATTCCTGCATCGCTTTACGGCCGAATTTATTTAAGGCGGTTTGCGGTGTAATAACCAGCAATGGCGTACTATTTTCGTAGGAAGAGGCAACCCCGGTAATCATGTTAGTCGCGCCCGGGCCGGTAGTGGAGCAACAAACTCCCAGTTTACCGGTATTTCTGGCATAGGCATCCGCCATAAAAGCCGCACCTGTTTCGTGCCGGGCAATAATGGCTCTTGGCCCCCCTCGTCTGGCGCTACGTGCTAATGCATTATATAAAGGCTCAATAGCACCACCAGGTATACCAAAGACATATTCAACCTTGAGCTGTTCAAGGTAAGCTACCAATAAATCTCCTACATCGATGGTGGCAGCTGACGATTCTTGCTCACAACGCGGTTCTATACCAAGGAGATCAATACTCATAACGCGCCCTATTCATTATCGTTTTCTTTCCTTAGCTCAGTTTACCTGACCGTTCGATTCGTCAGAGGGTAATCAGATTCGTTATGCATTTATATAATAAATTACTTTAACTTTGCAACCTTACTATACCATTCTATTAAATAAATTTGACTTGAGTTGCTCTACAACAGTCGCCCCCATTAAGCCAAAAGTTTCAGCCCAAGACTCTTTGGTAATTCCACCTCCATCGCTATTGGCAGATGGTCAGATATCGTACTGCGCAGCACTTCAACATGTTTGATGGTCAAACTGGGGCTAACGAGAATCTGATCATAATTATAGATAGGTCGCCAGCTGGGGTAAGTGTTAAAAACCCCTGTTGGTGATTTAAGGCCCATCTCACAAAAAGCCGATAGCTTCGAGTTGGTGCTGCTATTCAAGTCACCCATGACCACCACATGCCGATATTCGGCAATCAATTCTTTGATATAGGAAAGTTGATTCTTGCGCGCACGATGGCCTAGCGAAAGATGTAGCATCACTAACACCAGAGGGTCACGCAAACTTCCGAAACGCGACACAATAGCCCCTCGGCCAGGCAACAATCCTGGTAGCTTGTGATCTTCGATGACATGAGGTTTTAGTTGGCTGAGTAAGCCGTTACCATGTTGCGCCCATTTACCTAAATTCCGATTCAGCTGTTGATACCAGTAGGGATATCCGGCCGCCTCCGCCAAGTACCTCACCTGATTAATATGACTCGTACGAATACTTCCGCCATCGGCCTCTTGGAGGGCGACAATATCAAAATGTGATAGCGTGGTCGCTATTCGATTAAGATTTTCCGAACGCTGGGAGTGGGGAAGGATATGCTGCCATCCGCGCGTGACATAATGCCGGTATGACTGACTATGAATGCCAACTTGAATATTGTAACTCAGCAGTCTTAAGCTAGTTCTAGGACTTTCAGACAAACAAGTTTGAGTATCTTCAAAAGATACCAATGTTGCCGGCGAACGATTATTGGAACGCTTTAAATTTGTCGAAAAATGTCGAAGCATGTAGTTCGTTGCCCTTTTTAATCGAGCGACGATCCATGTTACCCCAATGACTCACTTAGGTGGCTATAATACGACACCTTCAGCTGTTGTTAATATTCGAATTAACTCTTTAATCCTGCTTCATCGCTTCACGTTCTTTATTGACTAAATAATCAACAACATCAAATAACCCCGTACCCCCGGCTTTCATTGTTGTTCCTACGCGATATTTGCCGTTAACAATGATGGCTGGAACGCCTGTTGCTCGATAGTCTTTCTGACGGTTTTTCGACTGCATGATTTTGCTATTAACGCTAAATGGGTTAAAGGCTTGATTAAAATCAGATTTTTTAACTCCATATCTTGCATAAAAATCGGCCAGTGAATTTTGGTCAAAAAGGTTTTCGCGTTTTTTATGTATGGCGTCAAATAGTGCCGCATGCGTTTTATTCTCAACGCCTAACAGAGAAGCCGCATAGTAAGCACGGGCATGTAGCTCCCAGCCACGACCCATTACCGCAGGCATACGCACAAATTGAACATCATTGGGTAAACGAGTTAACCAGTCTTTTATGCTGGGCTCTAGTTGATAACAGTGCGGACAGCCATACCAGAATAATTCCAATACTTCTATTTTCCCCTCCGGGACACTCGTATTGGTTGCCCGCGGCAATGCCACATAATGTTCGCCTTCAACAAAAGCCTCTTCCGGCTCCGCGCAAGCCAGCAATGGCAGCATGAGTAATATCAGTAGACTTTTTTTAATTAATCTCTGCATTTGATAACCCCATCTAAATGTTCATTAGCTTTTATGATCAGACTAAGACCAATAATTCCACAAAATGATCGCACTATTAAAAAATGAATTCTCTTTTTATCAATAATTGCCAGTCACAAAAAAGGGCGGCAACGCCACCCTCATATTGATGTTGCGATAAGTTAATGCAAACCTTGAATATAACTCGCCAACGCTTCAATTTCTGCATTATTAAGCCGATAAGTCACGCCGCTCATAATTTTAGCGTCGCCGTCATTAGTGCGTTGACCATCTCGGAATGCTTTCAATTGCATCGCGACATAGTCTGCATGCTGGCCACTTAAAGCGGGGTACCCTGCGGCACTATTGCCAGAACCTGTCGGCGAGTGGCAGGCGGTACAGGCGGCTACACCGATATCTTTATTGCCTGCTCTATAAAGCATCTCACCCAAAGTCACCAGTTCTTTTTTGGTTTCACCAACAGAGCCTTTCTGCCCAGCGAAATAGGCGGCAATATCCATTAGATCCTGATCGGATTTACCATCCAACTGACCAGCCATGGCAGGAACCGAACGAGCTCCTGACATAATATCCTTCATCTGCTTGACCAGATAATTGATATTTTGACCCGCTAACTTAGGAAACGCCGGAACCAGGCTGTTGCCATCAGCGCCATGGCATGCACCGCATGCGGCCGCTTTCGTTTGACCGGCCTGTACATCACCTTCCGCCAACGCGAATCCTGCCAAACCCATACCCAATAATAAGCTTAAAATCTGTATTCTCATTCTTTATCCTAAACTAATGCTAATGTTCGCCCGACTTACTGAGCAGCCATATAATTAATCAACGCTCGATAATCTTCTGTTTTACAGGTTGCACATAGCCCTTTGGGGGGCATCGCGCCTTTACCACTGACAACACTTTCCACTAAGGCTGGTATTCCTTTCTTTAAGCGTGGCTCCCAAGCGGCCTTATCACCGATTTTGGGTGCTCCCGCCACCCCGGATTGGTGGCAAAAACCACAGGTTTTTTGAAAGGTTTTCCCCAGTTCTTGCGCAGACGCCGTGAGCGTTACACTAACAGCGATTATCCAAGCACACAATATCTTCATTTGCCGACCACCTCTCACATTCAAATACCCGTTTTATTATAGTTGGTATTATCAGAAGTGCGGCATTCCTCCCTGTTTAAATCAGGGCGAAGTATATACTATTATTTTCTCAAACGGGAGGCCTGCAGTATTGCTATAAAGAGAATGTGCGCTTATCCGTTCTATTCGCGTTATAATCCGCGCCAACTTCAATTTAGCTCTGAACTTTGCAATTGGCATGCTATGAATCGTCATATCAAAAATCCATTTCAACAGACCTGTTTTTTAACCAGCGCAGCGAATCTCGACCAATGCCCACCGGAAGAAGGCTGGGAGGTCGCATTTGCCGGCCGCTCCAATGCTGGCAAATCCAGCGCTATTAATGCCATCACCCAACAAAAGAAATTGGCCAAAACCAGTAAAACTCCAGGACGCACTCAACTAATTAATTTTTTTGATGTTAATCCCGATCAACGCCGGCTGGTTGATTTACCGGGTTATGGTTACGCCAAAGTGCCTCTAGCACAAAAAAGGAAGTGGGAAGTTTTTATTGACGACTATTTGCGTCATCGTAAAAGCCTATGTGGCTTGTTTTTAATCATGGATATCCGTCATCCTTTAACCGACTTCGATCAATCCATCTTACGATGGACCCGGGAATGTGAACTACCGACACACATTCTATTAACTAAAGCTGACAAACTGAAATTTGGACCGGCAAAATCAACAAAACTTAAAGTTGAGCAGGCACTAAAAGGTTCTCAGCTCATCAGCGTACAGTTATTTTCAGGCGTCGACCTGACCGGCGTGGAGCAGGCGAGAGCAAAACTGGCGGACTGGCTAGAACTAATACCTCAAGAAAAGCCAGATTAATAAAAAAGCCCCATACACCCTTGGGGGAGATGCATGGGGCGAAACTCTCCGGTATCTGCGGGGATGCATTCCGGAGATGCTTTGACTAGGAGAAGATCAAGTCTGTTTACTGACTTCATAAGCTCAAATAATGGGACTTTCCAGTATCTGAATAGTTCCCTAATTGTTGCTTGATCTAAAAATTTTAAACTCTTTAATTTATGCTAATGCTGGAGAGGATCAATGCGCCTCATCCCAGTTATCTCCAATGCCAATGTCAACGATAAGGGGCACATCGAGCTCCACCGTCGAGCACATATGCTCACGCAATTTTTGTATTACCTGGTCCAGGTCACCTTCAACCACCTCCAATACTAATTCATCATGCACTTGCATAATCACCTGTGCATCCGGACGATCTTTTTCCAACCACCGATCTACCTCAATCATTGCCTTTTTGATGATATCCGCTGCAGTGCCCTGCATGGGGGCATTAATTGCCGTTCGCTCCGCCGCTTGCCGTTGCATTCCATTACGTGAATTAATTTCCGGCAAATAGAGGCGGCGTCCGAATAGCGTTTCCACATATCCCTTTTCTGCTGCTTGAGCACGAATATTATCCATATAATTGAGCACCCCAGGATAGCGTTCAAAGTAGAGGTCTATGTAAGCTTGGGCCTCTTTACGCCCAATCCCCAATTGTCGCCCCAAACCAAATGCAGACATTCCGTAAATCAAGCCAAAATTAATAGCTTTGGCGCTTCTCCGTTGCTCGTTCGACACATCCTCAAAACGCGTACTGAATACCTCCGCTGCCGTCGCCCGGTGCACATCCATCCCCTTGGCGAAAGCTTCCAGTAAGCCCTTATCCTGAGAGAGATGCGCCATAATACGCAGTTCGATTTGCGAATAGTCAGCGGCGACCAATTTATACCCTTTGGGGGCGATAAAAGCTTTTCGGATTTTCCGCCCTTCCTCTGTCCTGATCGGGATATTCTGCAAATTCGGATCAGAAGATGATAATCGCCCCGTCGCCGTCACTGCCTGGTGGTAGGAGGTATGAATACGACCGGTTTTAGGGTTAATCTGTAATGGTAATTTGTCTGTATAGGTGGATTTAAGTTTACTTAAACTTCGGTATTCCAGTATCACCTTAGGCAAGGGATAGTCCAGAGCCAACTCCTGTAGCACAGGCTCTGCGGTGGAAGGCTGCCCTTTTGGCGTTTTTTTCAAAATAGGCAACTTAAGTTTTTCATAAAAAATGGCTTGTAGTTGTTTTGGTGAACCGAGGTTAAACTCTTCTCCAGCCAGTTCAAAGGCTTGTCTTTCTATTTGCAATAAACGTTTCGCGAGCTCTTGGCTTTGCAGACCTAACATTTTTGCATCAACCAGTGCGCCTTTGCATTCAATTCGGGATAAAACCGGCACCAGCGGTAATTCAATTTCTTGGTAAACCCGTTTGAGTGAGGGCTCACTTTCCAGCATCGGGCTCATTTGATTAAACAGCCGCAAAGTGATATCCGCATCCTCGGCTGCATACTCTCCGGCCTTTTCCAAATCGACTTGGTTGAAAGTCAGCTGCTTAGCCCCTTTACCGGCAACGTCTTCAAAATGAATAGTTTCATGGTCCAAATAGCGCAATGCCAAACTATCCATATCATGGCGCTCAGTGGAATTGAGCACATAGGACTGCAGCATTGTGTCCTGCGCAATCCCTGCCAGCTTCACCCCATGATTTGCCAATATATTCATATCATATTTCAAGTTTTGCCCGACTTTATAACACTCGGCATTTTCGAGAAAGGGTTTTAGTTTTTCTAATATAAAAGACAGCTCAAGCTGAGAGGGCGCGCCCAGGTAATCATGGCCGACCGGAATGTAGCACGCTTCCAAGGGCTTCACTGCTAGAGAAACGCCAACCAAACGGGCTTCCATATAGTTTAAGCTAGTAGTTTCCGTATCGAAGGCGACTAAATTGGCTTTTTCAATCTTGTTGAGCCAGTGCTCAAAACGTTGCTGATCAAGTACCAGTTCATAGTGCTTAGGAGGAGAAGAATCATTTGAATTAGGTTGTGCCGAATCTATATCCTGTTTGCCAGAACCAACGGGAAGTTCCGCCGATATTTCCTCCGCCCAACTTTTAAACTCAAGTTCTTTAAAGAGCGTAAATAAAGCCTCTCGATCCGGTTCTTTATGTATTAAGGATTCTGGGGTGACATCCAATGCTACATCGGTTTTGATCGATGCCAGCTGATAGGAGAGGGGGAGTATTTCCAGCAGACTACGTAGGTTTTCTCCCACTTTACCCCCGATTTCATCGGCATGTTCCAAGACCGCTTGGAAGGAACCATATTCATTCAGCCACTTAACGGCTGTTTTTGGCCCACACTTGGGTACGCCTGGTATATTGTCAGAGCTGTCCCCAACTAGGGCAAGATAATCAATGATACGCTCTGCTGGCACCCCGAATTTTTCAATCACTCCTTGTTTGTCAGTCTTAGTGCCATCCATGGTATTGACCAGACTGACATGATCACTGACCAGCTGCGCCATATCCTTATCACCCGTCGAAATCACGGTATCAAATTGATTTTCCGTAGCCTGCGTCGCTAATGTACCGATCACATCATCTGCCTCTACGTCGTCAATGACGAGTAAGGGAATTCCCATTGCTTCTATAATTCGGTGTATCGGTTCAATTTGAACCCTAAGATCATCCGGCATCGGAGGGCGGTTGGCCTTATAATCAGCATATAAGTCATGTCTGAACGTTTTCCCTTTAGCATCAAATACGACGGCTATATTTGACTCGGGATAGTCTTTCATCAGACGACGAATCATACTGATTACACCCCGTACGGCGGCTGTGGGTTTACCACTCGCGGTACGAAGGTCTGCTTTGATGGCATAGAAGGCTCGGAATAGGTAAGACGAACCGTCCACCAGAACTAGTGGTGCTTTATTTGTATTTGGCATGATATATTTTGATATGAACTAAATTCTGCAGGTAGAATGTTGTCTATAATAACCGCACGTCTAAAGAATGAAACCTTTAGTGTGGCTAAAATCTCATCGTTGTATGATCCATTCACTTTAAATACGGGTGACCCAATGTACCACAGACTTAGAAACCTACTCTGCATCGCACTCATAATGGCACTCCCCAGTCTGCTGGCCGCTGCGCCCGAGGAAGGGTCAAACGAGCCTGAAATCGTTATTAAACAATTGGAAGATAAGATTGTGCACGAATATCGTATTAACGGTTTTCTCTACGCAATTAAAGTCATTCCGAAAAAAGGTAAGCCCTATTACCTCGTCGCGGAAGACGGCAGCGACAACTTTATGCGCGTTGACGAACCCCGCTTTAAGGTACCCAAATGGGAAATAATCACCTGGTAAGTCAGCTGTTTGGTTGGGACAAATGGGCGTCAATTAAGGCGTCCTTTTCCTGCCAGAGCGACGCCACCCACTGCTGAAACTCTTCGCGAAATTCTTCTGAAACCAGATAGTCGCCCTCCAGCAGATTCTCTGGAATTGAACGTTGTTTAACGTTAACGATAACCTTCCCCGTTCGTCCGGACAAAAATTGCCAGAAATTCTGCCTTCCTTCAGGATAGATAATGCACATATCAACGAGTGACTCCAGTTTCCCACCCAACATGCTGACAACATAGGCAACCCCTCCCGACTTAGGTTTAAGCAAATGTCGATAGGGTGAATTCTGTTTGGCTTTCTTGTCCGGGGTAAAGCGTGTGCCTTCAATGAAATTCACAATAGAAACAGGGTCATTACCCAATTTTTTGCATAGCTCCCGTGTCGTTTCTAAATCTTTCCCGCGCCAATGTGGATTATTGGCCAATTCTTCCTTGCTGTGTCGCCGCATAAAGGGAAAGTCCAAAGCCCAACAGGCAATACCTATCAGGGGCAACCAAATTAATTCCTTTTTAAGGAAAAATTTAAAGAACGGAGCGCGGCCAATGAGCAGAAAGACCATTATAGGAATATCTGACCATGCCTGGTGGTTAGCAATAATCAAATAAGATTTTTGCGGTGATAAACCATCAAGTCCTTCAACGGACCACTGGGGGTGATGGATTAGCAAATAAGTTATCTTATACGCGTAAACCAGGGATTCACAAATGATAACAGCCACATGGGTACACCGATCCTTGGCAAGTTTACTCGGTACGATCCTTTTCGCCAACGCAATCAGCACAACAGGTGTTAATGCCAGCAATGTGTAAAAAATCAACAGGCAAAGACACAGAACACCTTTTAAATTGGCCATGATGGCCCGGAGTTGTTTCACTGATTGGTTTATTAACCTCACTCAACACGACAACGTTTAAAGGTTTCGGCGACGCCTCTTAAAAATTGCGCATACGCATGTCGCCCTACCGTCAGGCTATTGCCCAACGGATCCAGTATTATTAATTCAATTGCCGTATCTTCGACTAAAATTTTCATCACGGCTGAATTACTTTCCGGCTCGGCAACGATACACCCAATCTTTTTCTTCTGAATAGTCTGTTGCAGCATCAGCAAATGTTTCGCCCCCGGATTCACCTCCGGCTGAAGACTAACCACTCCCTGATGTGACAGCCCATATTCCTGCTCGAAGTAACGATATGCATCATGATAAACCAGATAACTCAAATTAAGAGCACCTAGTTCCTCTTTTATCTGTTTCTCCAGTTGTGTAATTTCAACAGTAAACGCCTGTAAATTATCCCTATACACTGATTCCCGATCACTATCGATTTGGACTAATTGCTCAGCCAGTAGCTGCGCAATTTTAACGGCCTGCTTACTGCTTAACCAAAGATGCGGATCCGGGTAACCATCCACACCTTGAACAAGATAATTCTGAAGATTCAGCACTCTCTTTTCCGTTGTCTGCTTTCCGAGAGATTTCGCCAAATAGTATTCCGATTTTGCCCCCAGCCAGATAACTATATCGGCCTCTTGTAATCTGACCATATCCGATGGCCTCATACTATAGTGGTGTGGGGTGGCCCCTGGAGGCAAAAGTACTTGCGCCTGCGATTCTATTCCCAAAATCGCTTGAGCAATCAATTGCAGTGGCTTAATACTGGCTAACACTTTTGGCTGAGCGTCAACATGGAAGCTGAACATGCCAAGCAGGATAAATGAGAAAATAAATTGAGTGATGCGCATGAAAAACCAATCTAAAAAATAATGTTATAATATAACACTCTTTGTTAAACTAAGTCACATGCCAAACCTCATAAAAAAACATATTGCCTGCCAACCGCACAACCACAACAAATGCGTGGAAACTGCCATGGCTGTCGCTCGTGAAATGTGTCTTGAGGCCGGCGTAAGACTGACGCCGACACGTGAGCAGGTTTTATTTTTGATCTGGCAAAGCCATAGGCCACTTGGAGCTTATGACATTATTGGCCAGTTGACTGCACACAAAGATCAGCAAAAGAGAAAGGTTGTGGCGCCTCCCACGGTATACCGGGCTTTGGATTTTCTCCTGGAGCAGGGGTTAGTTCACCGCATTGCCTCCTTAAATGCATTTGTCGGTTGCAGTATCCAAAGTACCAACCATCCGAGTCAGTTTCTGCTCTGCTCAGAATGTGGCATCGCCATTGAAATGGAGTCCGAAAAAATTAATCGCACCATACGTCAGAAAGCAGAATCTTATGGATTCAAGATTTATACTGAAACCATTGAAGTGATTGGCCTTTGCGCAGCCTGTCAGGCGAAACAAGGTCAAAACAGCGAATGACAAAATCTCAACCATTGGTTTCGCTCAACGAAGTAAGCGTTAAAATTGCTGGCGAAACCATTATCGACAAGGTCAGCCTAACGGTTAACCCTGGGGAAATCATAACCCTGATAGGCCCAAACGGTGCAGGCAAGAGTACCCTGATTCGCGCCATTCTTGGATTGTTAAAAATTACCGCAGGCAAGATCATTAAAATGCCAGACCTTCGTATTGGCTATATGCCGCAACGCCTGCATATGGATCGAACGATCCCCTTGAATGTAAAACGTTTCCTCAACGTCTGGCGCTCACCCCAATCCATTGAGACGTATGCTGCTTTGCGGCAAGTATCAGCAGATCATTTAATTCATCGTCCGATGCAAAGCCTTTCCGGTGGCGAATTGCAGCGTGTCCTGCTTGCTCGTGCTTTATTACGTAACCCGCAATTACTGGTGCTCGACGAACCCGTTCAGGGCGTCGACCTGCAAGGCCAAACGGAGCTGTATCAACTAATAAAAACAATACGTACTCAATACCAATGCGCCGTGCTGATGGTGTCGCACGATTTACACTTAGTCATGTCCTCGACGGATCACGTAATTTGTATGAATCATCATATTTGCTGCTCCGGCCACCCAGAGTCCGTCAGCAATGATCCCGCTTATCGTGAACTTTTTGGTATAGAAGCCGTTAAATCAATTGCGCTCTATGCACACCACCATGATCATCACCACGACGACTCCGGCAATGTCATTGATCACTCTGGGCACTCACATGGCTGAGTTTATTTGGCACGCCTTATTGGCAGGGATAGGCGTCGCGCTTATCGCTGGCCCCTTAGGCTCTTTTGTGGTCTGGCGGCGCATGTCCTATTTCGGAGATACACTCGCCCATTCGGCGCTACTTGGAATTGCCCTGGGGATCGCTTTCGATTTAAATTTAAACATAGCCGTCGTTATTTGCTGTGTGTTAATTGCGATCATTTTAGTGGCATTACAGCAGCACCGCATCATTTCCACAGACACGCTCTTGGGCATATTGGCGCACAGCACTCTGTCCCTGGGCCTAATCAGCATTGGTTTGCTGGGCGTCCGTCTGGATCTACTCTCTTATTTATTTGGCGATCTCCTCACTGTGACGAATACCGAGTTAATCTGGATTTTCATTGGGACCGCTGTTGTGTCATCACTACTGCTATTTTTCTGGCGCCCCTTACTCGCCATCACCATTGATGAAGAAATGGCCCAAGCCGAGGGTTATCCCGTCGCTCTGATTAGGCTGTTATTAATGCTACTCATGGCCATCGTGATTGCTGTCGCGATGAAAATTGTGGGCGTACTGTTAATTACTTCTTTAATGATTATTCCTGCCGCTGCTGCCCGTCGTATTACACACAGCCCGGAAAGCATGGCACTTGCTGCCAGTGTTCTTGGATGTATTTCGGTGATATTGGGCCTTTTCTCGTCGGTAAAATGGGATACTGCCACCGGCCCCTCTATTGTGTTAGCTGCCGCCTTAGTGTTTTTGGTTTGCTTAATTCCAATACCCAACAGATCAGGAAAAACGTGATTGACTCCAACGGAAAAATCGCCCCCCATATGAATTATAGGGCATACTGACTCTACCCGAGGGGTCAATATTTACCCAAGTTGCCGCAAATCAATATGTCGATCATCGGGCAGTCTGAAAATATAAACGGCCAACAACCAACTCACCGTCCAACAAATCATTAACGTCCAAAGATCATGTGACAGGAAATGTGCACCACGCAATTGCTGACCGACACCAAAAACCAACCCGCCAACCAATCCTAACAATAGTCCAAGACGCCTCCACTGAGGGCGTATGGCATCGAAAAAGAAGTAGAGCGCCACCCATGCATAACCAGCGCTGGCATGCCCCGCAGGAAAGCACGCAGAATGCGGCAGTGCGGCCGGTCGATGCTGCAGTAATCCAATATAAGGAAGGGTCCCACCAAAATGCGCAAGATTCCAGGGACAGTCCATCGCAATCAAATGCTTGAGCACACTCACTAGCACTGTCGACAATGTGATGGCGCTGAACAGGTAAATTAGTGGTTTTCTCCACGCCTGATAATGATGATTAAACCAAGTAAAAATCATTGCTCCCAAGACTAGCATTGCCAACCCTTCCGACAACCTACGACCCCAAGTGTGAATGATCAAGGATGTCACAAAATTATCTCGCAATACCCAGTGTTGATGGCCAAATGTGAAAATCTGATCCGCAATAAAAAAATCAATACCCGATGCATTCATACAAAAAATGAGGGCAAGGAAGCCCAACCACATTTGGCACATAGTCTTTAATCTTGATTGTGGTGCCACTAATGTATCCGGACTAATACATTGACGCACAGGGCGACGCATATTAACTGATTCCTCTTTATTGGCGTTGCAGAATTAACGGGCGTAGTGGATGCTAAACGTCCAAACCATTTTTTACGGTGTTAACCTTTGGGCTGCACGTTACTTGGGGTAGCCGAGTGAAATCCCAACAGTGTTTTTTCTTCTTTTACCGATTGACCATGCCGCCCGTGATATTGATTTTGTGGGAATTTCCTTAAGGAAACCTTAGCGGCATGAAAGATCATGGAAACCATTTCGAACACAAAGTGATCGCCTGGGAGAGAGTATGGCTACCTATTCGGAAAAGCTGAGGAAATTGAGATTAAGTGATGATTAGTCTAGCCAGGGCGAGGCTTAATGGTTGTGCTAAGAAGCGATCTTAGCAAGGCTGATGTTATGACAAAAAGCACCAAACTTGACGATTAATCTTGAAAAATCGCCGCCTAATTTTTCTTATCCACTACTGCCGCAACACACTCAATCTCAACCCTTGCTCCGATGGCTAGCCCATTTGTGGCAAAGGCACTACGCGCTGGGTAAGGTGGGGTAAAAAATCCTTTATAGACCTCATTAAATATCGGCCAGTCTGACATATCAGCCAGCATCACCGTACATTTGACAAGATCATTCATCTCATATCCATGTGCCTGTAGAGAAGTCTTTATATTCTCTAAGGTTTGTTTTGCCTCGGCCTGAATTCCACCAGGTATCAGGTTCAACGTTCCCGGAATCACTCCTATCTGGCCTGAAAGAAATAACAGGTTACCCACCCGCACCGCTTCGGAAAAAGGGAGATCGGCGGTTACTACTTTTTTCGAATTCAAAAATTCTATCAGCCTATTCTCATCCGCAGCCACTTTTACGCCAGTAACTGCGACTACCAAAAAAGCTATGGCCGACAATATTTTTAGCATTAAGTTATTTCCCGACAGAGAGGTTTGCCGTTAGTCATACCCGCTATGGATAATTCCCCATGATGGCGAGTAACGCCTGACTCATATTGGAGACATTATGAGGTCCCATCAAAAACCCGTGATGTTTGCCTACGGGGTTGATAATGGCAATGCTCATACTGTGGTCAACCAAATAACCACCCCCCTCATCAATTGGCGTTTTAGCAAACATGGAGTTCAAATCCCGAGCGAACTCAAACATATTATCTAATTCACCTGTCACACCAATAAAGTCCGGATTAAAATGTGCCACATACTCAGCTAATTTTTCAGGCGTGTCTCGCTCTGGATCTACGGAAGCCAGAATATATTGTATATTGCCCTCAGCTACTGATCCCCGTAGTGCTTTTTCCAACTGGCTAAGTGTGGCCATTGTCGTTGGACAAACATCGGGGCAATGGGTGTAGCCAAAAAAAATCAAGCTCCACTTCCCCTGCAGACGCAGCTTATCAAAAAGCTCACCTTGATGATCAACGAGAGAAAAGTCCGCTAACTCATGGCTCTCCTGTTTAACAATCGCACCCAATTGTTGTAATTGTTGGGTAGAAAGCTCTGGCTCACGTAGCACTCGCGCTACTAACAGGCCCACGATCAAGGCAATAACACAGAGCAGAACGATAACCGTTTGTTTAATACTCGACATGGGAAATTAAATTATCAATTAGAGGTAATGGTCTATCAGCATAGCGGCAAAAAGCGCCATCAAATAGTAAATGGAATACTTAAAGGTCTTGATTGGTGCGTGCGGATTGGTACCAATAATGAGCATAATTGCCCAGTATAAAAAGCCCAGCCCCAGCCCAGTGGCGCTGATCAGATAAAATATTCCACTCATGCCACTGACAAAGGGCAGGAGAGTGACAGCGATCATTATCAGTGTATAGAGCAAAATATGTAAAGTGGTATAACGCTCGCCATGGGTTACCGGCAACATCGGTATTTCAACCTTGGCATACTCATCTTTTCGATGAATAGCCAATGCCCAAAAATGAGGGGGTGTCCAGGCAAAAATAATTAAGACCAGCAACAAAGCGTCTGCATCAAGGCTATTGGTAACTGATGTCCAACCCAACAACGGCGGTACTGCACCGGAAATACCACCAATCACAATATTTTGCGGCGTAGCACGCTTGAGCCAACCCGTATAAATAAAGGCGTAACCAATTAATGAAGCCAAGGTCAACCAGGCAGTGAGCGGGTTAACTAACACCACCAGCACGCTCATACCGACAACACCAATTAATAGTGCGAAAATAATTGCCTGTTGCAGGCTCACACGGCCTTGGGCAATGGGTCGGTTATGGGTACGCGCCATCACGGAATCAACTTGCCGATCGACAATATGATTAATCGCTGCTGCCGATCCGGCTCCTAAAGCAATACCTAAATTGCCAAAAATTAGAATATCAATCGGCACCATACCGGGCGTCGCCAGGAACATCCCTATCACTGACGTCAATAGCATTAGTGCAACCACACGGGGTTTGCACATTTCCAGATAATCGCGCCAACTGGGGGAATATGATTTCGAGGAATCCATTACTTCCGACATGATAAGTACTTTCGTTAATTTTTTATTACCTGTATCGCAACAAACAGGCTCGGCAACGCATCAATGAATAAAAGATAAGCTTAGTGGGCTATTATCGCCAGAGCACTTACTAATAGCAAGCAAGGAGGTGCTGGCAAAATTGACGTTAACCTATTTGGGATACTTTTAACAACCGCTTTAGGTCCTCCAGTATATCTTTCCCGCTATTTTCTGGAAGGTAATACATCATGACGTTACCGATAGGGTCCGCCAACAGAATATAGCTCTCGCTTAGAGCTTTATTAGCATCCAGCTTTTGATCCAAGTATCGTTTCAATGGTAATCGATCAGCGCTTGCCAAATGGAGTAGCGGATATTCAGACTTAAGACTGTGACTCAAAGCACCAGTACCATCAATGCTCACATCCACATAATAGCGAATGACTCGTTCTGATTCTTTATGCAACGCAATATTAACCTGCCGCGCTTTGTACAGTGCTTCTTTGCAGGTTTGTCCGCACACACTATCCGCGACAACAATCATTACCCACTTGTCCTGCATATCCGCAACACCAATCGGTTGATTTTCTTCTCCGGTTAAACCTAATTCATCAAGCGCCAATGGGGGTAAAATTAAAACGCCCTTATTTGTACGCCCAGACGGCACCATCACTTTATTAAAATACATGTAAGTTGCCAAAACCATTGGCACAAAAGCAATGGCAAAAATAAAGATGAGGGTAAGCCTGCCTTTTGGTTTTGGCGCTGTGGGTAATAGATTTTCTTGTTTATTGGTCGTCATTTTCTTTTCTTCGCTTAATCGTTACATACAAATACAAAAGGGTCAGGGCAAGAGCCATGGTGAACCATTGCAGCGCATACCCTAAATGTTTTGCCGGGATCATATTAATTGGCTGCCAAATCATTTGTAACGCTCCTGGGCTACTCTGAGCCAAACGAACCATGAAGGGCGCCCCATGCAGCGACGTTTCTTCTCGATAACGCTCGCTCATACGTTCAACATCAACTTTTTGCACCACTTCTGGCCAAACACCTTGATAGGGTTCATCCGCCAATATGAAGGGTTCACCCGCGGGAATATCAATACCCACAATAATACGTTGTGGGGATTCTACCTGCGGTATTTTAGGTAACTGTTTCCGGTTTTCCCCCAAGCTAATCCACCCGCGGTTAACCCACAAAAAATCAATTGTCTGAAGCGCCTGTTCACCAACAGAAATAGTCAACGGCGATGCCAACACAAAGGGGGTGATAACCTCATACCCAACCCGACCTTGAAAAATTTTATTGTCTAGCAGCACTAACCGTTGATTATCGAATGTACCCGTTAGGGCCACCCGTACATAGGCCCTGTCTTTCAATGCAAATGCCTGCTGTAAGGAAATAGGTTGCGCTAACATCCGTTGATTGTAATCCTGTTCTAACTGCTTTTTTTCTTCCGCTCTTTCGATTTGCCAAAATCCGAAGCGCAAAAGAACGGGCATAAAAAATATATAAAATAGGGCTATTTTCCAATTCAGTACAATCTCAAATTTCCCACCCGGAATTCGAATAGCCATTGATACTTTAATAACTCCGCAAGGTGGCAAAAATGTCGTAACGGGACTTTTCAGATATACTCAACCAACAACACCCCCTACTCAGACAGCAGGTTAATCTTATGTGGCTGAAACCGACTATTATCATTCTATTTGTCGCTATTATGATTAGTTTAGGCTATAGCGTTATTTGTCTGCTCATAGACAAGGGTAAATCGGATAGAACCCGGAAAGCGCTAGGCATTCGCGTAACCCTGGCTATTTTATTAATCGCCTGTGTCAGTTACGGCCTCTGGTCAGGGGAGCTTACTTTAAGCGCACCCTGGTATAGATAAAGTGTAAAAGGGATCAGCTTAAATCGATAGGATTGGCTTTAGTAAAAGTAATACTAAAGCCAATCTCATTAATGGATTTTCAAGGGCGCGACTAAAGAATGTAAACGAACAGAAACAGACCTACCCACACCACGTCAACAAAATGCCAGTACCATGAAGCCGCCTCAAAACCAAAATGATCATCCGGTTTAAAATGGCCTTTAAACACTCGTAATAGCATAATACTAAGCATGATCCCGCCAATCGTTACGTGTGCGCCATGGAAACCTGTCAGCATAAAGAAAGTAGAGCCATAAATTCCGGAATTTAAGGTTAATCCCAGATGATTATAGGCCTCTGCATATTCAAAAATTTGGAAGCCGAGAAAGGTAAAACCAAGAATAACCGTGGCGGAAAGCCAGAGCTTTAACTGACCTCTGTTCTCTTTTTTCAGTGCCGTATGGGCAAAGTGTACCGTGACGCTGGAACTCAACAATAAGATAGTATTCAGCAGTGGGATATGCCAGGGATCAACGAGTTCCTTCGGCGTTGAAAAGCCAGAAGCGTCCGGCATATTCACTAAAGGCCATGCCGCTTGGAATTCTGGCCAGAGCATATTGGAGATACCCTTTTCACCCTCTCCGCCCAACCAGGGCACTGCAAAGTTACGCACATAATAAAGCGCACCAAAAAAGGCAGCAAAGAACATTACCTCAGAAAAAATAAACCAGCCCATCCCCCAAACGTAGGATCGATTCAACTGGTCACTGTTCATGCCCGCATGGTTTTCCTTGATGACCTTGGAAAACCAAGTAAACATGGTTGCCGCAATAATTAATGCGCCCGCATAAAAAATCCAATGGGTCATTGAGTCTGCCTTACCGGCACTCATGTCGTTGATCATCGATCCCGCGCCAAATACGGTGACGCCTAAACCGATAGCCATAGCAATAGGTAATTTACTTTGCTCAGGCACGTAATAGGTCTGATAGGAGCTATCTGCTGACATTATTATTCTCCGTCTCGTAAAATTTACTTTTCCTATACTCTAATTCGCCGCGACTTCTGGCAGGCTGAACAGGGTATAGGACAAGGTAAGTTTGCTAATTTTTTCAGGAATGTCTCTGGCAACAAAAAACCGTAATGGCATATCAATGGACTCGCCTGGTTCCAGCGCTTGCTGGGTAAAGCAGAAACATTCCGTCTTATTAAAAAATTCAACTGCCGCAGAGGGCGACAAGCTGGGTACTGCCTGCGCTTTCATACGGTGCTCTGTTGGGTTCTTAGCAACAAAAAACACTTCATTAATTTCACCAGGTCGTACTTTTATCATGGCCTCTTTAGGATGAAATTCCCAAGGCATTTCTGCATTGTTGCTGGTTGTAAATTGGACCGTAATAAATCGGCTCTGATCTGCCTCTAGTGTTCCTGTAACTTCATACTGCCCAGCTGTTTTACCGTTCAAGCCAGTCACATCGCAGAGCACATTATAAAGGGGCACTAATGCAAACCCGAATCCAAACATGCCAAACACGGCGACGATTAACCTTAGAATCACTTTGTTATTCGTCCGGTTTGGCATGTTCTTCACCCTTGCGCCTCAACTACCTTCACTACTTCACTTCAGGTGGCGTAGTAAAGGTGTGGTAAGGCGCCGGAGATGGAATTGTCCACTCTAAACCGTCCGTGCCTTCCCACACTTGCGCCGTAGCCGGCTTCCCGCTACGAATCGTGTTAATAACGATATAGAGGAACAATAACTGAGTGGCGCCGAACATAAATGCGCCTACCGAGGAAATCCGGTTAAAGTCGGCAAATTGTAAGGCATAATCAGGAATTCGTCGGGGCATCCCCGCCAACCCGACAAAGTGCATAGGGAAGAAGGCCAAATTCATGCCAATAAAGGATAACCAGAAATGTACTTTACCCAAGGTTTCGTTGTACATGTTGCCACACCATTTGGGTAACCAGTAATACACCGCCCCCATAATGCCAAAAATAGCACCCGGCACTAATACATAGTGGAAATGCGCGACTACAAAGTAGGTGTCATGATATTGGAAATCCGCCGGAGCAATGGCCAGCATCAATCCTGAAAACCCACCAATGGTAAAAAGCACCACAAATGAAACCGCAAACAACATGGGTGTTTCAAAGCTCAGGGAACCTCTAAACATAGTGGTTACCCAGTTAAACACCTTAACGCCGGTTGGTACCGCAATCAGCATGGTGGCGTACATAAAGAAGAGTTCACCCGCCAGCGGCATTCCGACGGTAAACATGTGATGTGCCCAAACGATAAAGGACAGGAAGGCAATGGATGCCGTTGCATACACCATGGAAGTATAACCAAACAACCTTTTACGGCTGAAGGTTGGGATGATTTGCGAAACCACGCCGAAGGCCGGGAGAATCATAATGTATACTTCAGGGTGTCCAAAGAACCAAAATACATGCTGGAATAACACGGGATCCCCGCCACCAGCGGCACTGAAGAAACTCGTACCGAAGTGAATATCCATTAACATCATCGTGACCACACCCGCCAGTACCGGCATAACGGCAATCAACAAATATGCCGTAATTAACCAAGTCCAAACGAACAAAGGCATTTTCATTAGGGTCATGCCAGGCGCCCGCAAGTTCAAAATAGTCGCGATAATATTAATCGCTCCCATGATGGACGAAGCACCCATGATGTGCACCCCAAAGATGAAAAAGGTCACCGTTTTTGGCGCATAGGTTGTTGATAACGGTGCATAGAAAGTCCAACCAAAGTTGGGTGCGCCGCCTTCCATGAATAACGTTGATAACAGCAGTAAAAAGGCAAACGGCAATATCCAGAAGCTCAGGTTGTTCAACCGAGGTAACGCCATATCGGGGGCACCGATCATCATAGGTACCAGCCAGTTGGCCAGCCCCACGAAAGCCGGCATCACCGCGCCAAAGACCATGATCAAACCGTGCATGGTGGTCATTTGGTTAAAAAATTCTGGTCGCACAATTTGCAGACCCGGTTGAAACAACTCGGCACGAATGACCATGGCCATACAGCCGCCCACCAAAAACATGGTGAAGCTGAACCAGAGGTATAACGTCCCGATATCTTTATGGTTGGTGGTAAAAACCCACCGCATTAAGCCCTTTGCAGGGCCATGATGATCGTGATTATGTGTCTCTAAAACTGCGCTCATCTCTCAGACCCCCCTTATTGTGCTGCTTTTAGTTTGGCAATTTCTGCAGGCTGTATAACATCGCCTGTGTCATTGCCCCAAGCATTGCGCTCGTAGGTAATTACCGCCGCTAAATCTACTTCACTCAGCTGCGCGCCAAAGGCCGCCATGGCGGTACCTGCTTTGCCGTTGAGTACTAAATTGATATGCGCGTTTTTGTCACCAAGAGCAATGGCACTGCCTTTTAACGCAGGGAACACTGGAGGTGTACCGGTGCCTTCGAGATTGTGGCAAGCAGCACAAAAAGTGGCGTAGGTTTTTCCGCCACGTTCCATTAGCTCATCCTTGCTTAACTCCTTACCTTTCAGTTCGTTTTCTTGGGCTGCGGCCGTTTTCCTTGAGGCAACCCAGGCATCATATTCAGCCTGTTCTTTGGCAATGACGACAATCGGCATAAAACCATGATCTTTTCCGCACAACTCAGCACATTGACCACGATAAATGCCAGGCTCGTCAATAATGGTCCAAGACTCATTCACAAAACCCGGAATTGCATCTTTTTTCACGGCTAAGGCTGGCACCCACCATGAATGGATCACATCGCTAGCCGTTATCAAGAAACGCACCTTGGTGTTTACCGGTAACACCAGAGGTTCATCCACTTCTAACAGATAGTGATCCCCTTTGGGTGCTTTGTTATAAATTTCATCCTGCGCGGTACGCAGATTACTAAAATAACCAAAGCCATCATTAAGATAGTCGTAGCGCCATTTCCACTGGGATGCTGTTATCTTTACATCGATAACCGACTCCTTCGAGTCATAAATTTTAACCAAGGTTTTAGTGGCAGGAATTGCCATGGCAATAAGAATGACGAAAGGTATGGTGGTCCAGATTAGCTCGACCGTTGTACTCTCATGAAATTGTGCTGGTTTTGCGCCTTTGGATTTTCTGTGCGCAAATACGGACCAAAACATCACCCCAAAAACCACCACGCCTATGACCACACATATCCAAAAAATAATCATGTGCAGGCTATAGATTTCTCGGCTTATAGCAGTGACCCCGGGCGTCATATTGACCGTCCATTCCGCCCAGGCGCTAGAGCTTGACAGCAACATTGCACCCACGACGAGCCTGAACCAGGGCATCGTTCTTAACGGCATCCCCACGTCTCCTATTTTTATCTTTATAAAAAAAGAGGATACACTGGCATACCCAAACAACGGATTCCACCGTATCCATCCTATCCCCATCTACTTGATAGCGCGAAAAATAGTACAACTATTTTATGTTTGAAGCAACGCAGAACCCTCTGTTATTAACGTGACAGCTGCCGCATAATCCATTTCTTTCTTAATTTTGTCGGGACTACACCCCTTTTCCTTTCTTAGCATAAGTGAAGATATTCGGTTAAACCTTGAATAACTCAACTTTACACAAACAAATCACCCGGCTTGCATGGCCGATGATACTTTCCAATTTGACGGTTCCACTGTTAGGGCTGGTTGATACCGCAATCCTTGGACATTTACCCTTTGCTTACTATCTAGGCGCAGTCGCTTTGGCAGCTATTATTTTTGATATGCTTTTCTGGGCCTTCGGATTTTTACGCATGGGGACAACATCTCTTAGTGCCCAGGCAATTGGCGCCGATGACTTTAGTGGCTCTCAGGCCATACTTTTTAAATCCCTTTTTTTGGCACTCCTTATCGGATTAGTCCTGGTGTTATTTCAGATACCGCTGTTTAATCTGGCCTTCTGGTATATGGCGCCGGCAAAGGAAGTCGAACTGTATGCGCGCATTTATTGTGATATCCGAATTTATTCGGCTCCGGCAGTCCTCTGTGATTATGTCATTGTTGGTTGGCTACTGAGTATCGGCAAGCCTCGCCAGGTCTTACTGATCGCCCTAATCACTAACCTGATCAACCTGATTCTGGATTATTGGCTGGTCGTTCATCAAGGCATGCTAACGGATGGGGTTGCTTGGGGATCCCTGATTTCCAGTTTTGCAGGTTTGGCCCTTGGTTTAACCTTGGTTTGTCGCAATTGCCGTCGCTACCCTGTAGATTTTACTTTTCAACACCTGTTTATCCTTGCCGGCTATTTCAAACTACTTAAAATTAACCGTTATCTTTTTGTACGCACACTCTGCTTACTTTTTTCTTTTTTATTTTTTTATGCCCAAAGTGCGCAACAGGACACACTGACCCTTAGCGCTAACTCCGTCATAATGACCATGCTGCTTCTATTTGCCTATGCAGCAGATGGCTTTGCCAATGCCGCCGAAGTATTATCAGGTCGGGCTATCGGCGCTAAACAGTTACGCCTTTTCTACCAGATTACAGAAGCGGCCTGTTTATGGTTTTTCCTGGCCAGCGTAATTTTTGTCGCGGTCATCGGGGTATTCGATGAAATTATTATTCGCCTATTAACTAATATTGAACCGGTGGTGTTTAGGGTAATGATTTACTGGCCTTGGCTTCTGGTGCTACCTTTTATCGCTACCTGGAATTTCATGTTGGATGGTATTTTCCTTGGCGCAGGAAAAGCACGCGCTATGCAAAATACTATGTTGATATCCTCTTTTTGTATATTCCTGCCGGCTTGGTTTTTGTTGCGGCCACTGGATAATCATGGCCTATGGTTGGCATTTTGCCTATTTCAAGCCGCACGCAGTATTTCTATGGCGCTCGTTTATTACTGCTATAGCAGAGGGAGAGGGTGGATAAACTTATCCGCTTAACTTCATAAGGAATCTCATCATGATGAATTATCCGTTACACCTATTAAAAGTTTTTATTTTCAGCACTCTGCTTGCGATGCTGAATACCTCCTATGCTCAGGAAAACAGGGGGTTTATCTGGGAAGTGGAATTCTCCGGAAAAAGTTTGTATCTGTTAGGCTCCATCCATTTCGCCAATGCTGATTTTTACCCTTTGCGCAAAGAAATAGAGATTGCCTTTGCCAAGTCGGATCATTTGGCAGTAGAGGTCGATATTGCAACTGTAGATCCAATTCAGACTCAGGCCTATTTATTTGAAATTGGCACCTATCCCGCAGGGGAGACAATCCGTGACCATATTGATCCCACTACGTTCAGGTTGCTCGAGCAACACCTGAGCAAACGTCATCTACCCACCCCATTATTCTTGCAGTACAAACCCGGCATGTTAGTCATGTCACTAACTTCGTTGGAATTAATAAATCTAGGTCTATCTCCCGACCAGGGCCTTGACCTGCACTTCCTCAGTCGCGCCAGGGGCAATAAAACCATCGTTGAACTCGAAACGCTGGAACAACAGCTGGACTTGTTGGTGAATATGAGGGAAAGCCAACAAATGCTAAGACAAACTCTGGAGGAGTTTGAAGAATACCCTCAACTAATGACGTCGCTCGTTGACATATGGAAAAGGGGAGATACAGAACAATTGAACGACCTGCTGATCGAAAAACCGTTACGGGACTTTCCAGATTCCCGCCCGGTATTTGAAAAAATGTTTATTCAGAGAAATAAGCAGATGGTCGAAAAGATTAAATCTTTTTTACACACAAATAACCGTTATTTTGTTGTCGTTGGCGCCGGTCACCTGATTGGCAACCATGGTATTGTGGACCTGCTACAAAAAGCAGGTTATAAAGTTAGGCCACTTTAATCAACTTAACGACGAAACGAAAACTGCACCCTGGAAAGAATGGTTTAATAATGACTCAAGGCAATTCATGTAATGCGGCCCCGTAATCACTCCTTTGATCCACGCACCAAGGTTAACTGGCGGGTATTTGCGCTGATCTGGCCTTATTTGCTCGAATACAAACGTCGCATCGCGATCGCCCTATTATTCTTAGTCGCTGCTAAAATTGCCAATGTGGTCGGGCCATTTATCCTCAAACATATTATTGATGCTTTGGATGCTGCCACCGCTGAACCTTTAAACATTGTCATCGCCCCGATTGGCCTGGTCTTCGCCTATGGCCTCGCCCGATTTGGCAATGTTTTCTTCGGTGAATTACGCGACACTGTATTCGGTAGGGTAACTGAGCGTGCCATGCGGCGCGTTGGACTGAGGGTATTCCGCCACCTTCACCAGATGGATTTGGATTTCCATTTGAACCGTCGCACCGGCGGTCTGGCACGTGATATAGAACGCGGCACAACGGGCATTAGTTTCCTAATGCGTTTTTTCGTGTTTAATATTGCACCAACTTTTATTGAAATTGCGATGGTCGTCGGCATTTTGTTTTACAACTACGGCCTCGCTTTTGCCGGGATTACGTTGTTTTCCGTCGTGATTTACGTGTTCTATTCCATTAAAGCTACCGAGTGGCGGACACAATATGTACGCGAAGCGAATCTGGCCGACTCCTCCAGTAATACGCGCGCCGTGGACAGCTTACTGAATTTTGAAACAGTAAAATATTTCACTAATGAAGAATTCGAGGCCAGCCGCTATGATGATGAACTCGCTAAGTGGGAACAGGCACGACGTAAAAATCGGCTGTCGCTGTTTACACTGAATGGTGGTCAGGCTTTTATTATTGCCGCATCGATGACCTCAATGATGACATTGGCAGCCTACCGTGTAGCCGATAACAGCATGACAATCGGTGATTTCGTTCTGATTAACGCTTTTATGATGCAGCTGTTTCTACCCTTAAATTTTCTTGGCTTTGTTTATCGGGAAATCAAAGGCTCCATGGCCAATATTGAGGAAATGTTCGAGTTACTTGCCAAAACGCCAAAAGTGCTTGATACAGAAGATGCTAAAACACTGGCTATCAGCAACGGTGAAATTCATTTTGATAATGTCTATTTTCACTATCGCGATGATCGTCCGATTTTAAAAGGTGTCAGTTTTTCCGTGGAACCCGGACAAAAGGTCGCCGTGGTAGGCGCTAGCGGCGCAGGAAAATCCACCCTGATGAAACTATTATTTCGGTTCTACGATGTCAGTGCTGGCGCTATTCGTATCGATGGGCAGGATATTAACCACGTTAGCCAAGACTCTTTGCGTAAAGCCATCGGTGTCGTACCCCAGGATACCGTGTTATTCAATGACAGTATTTTTGAAAATATACGTTATGGCAACCCAACCGCCAACGACGCCCAAGTCAATGAAGCAATCCGACTGGCTCACCTGGACGCTTTTATCAGTGAACTACCCGAAGGTGGGGATACCCTAGTGGGTGAGCGGGGTTTAAAACTTTCCGGTGGTGAAAAACAGCGCGTCGCCATTGCCCGGACCATTCTCAAACGACCGCCCATTCTAGTATTTGACGAAGCCACTTCTTCTTTGGATAGTAAATCCGAACAAGCCATCCTTATGGCCATTCAAGAAGTTTCAAAGGGGCACACCAGTCTGGTCATTGCGCACCGTCTATCTACGGTGGTAGATGCCGACAAAATAGTAGTCCTTAGCCATGGTGAGATAGCGGAACAGGGGACCCATCTGGAGTTACTGGCAAAACAAGGCCTCTATGCCGATCTTTGGCACGTCCAACAAAAGGAGAAAACCATCTCGCCGAACATCCAACAGCGCCTGACGGACCACTCCATCAGCTAAACTGTTACGGATTGTCAACCAATAAGCTATCTTAGGCTCATGCTGAGCAACCCATAAAATTGCTTTGTATCCGTGAACCCAAGATAATCTAGCCATTATGAAAGAAGAGGCCTAATGATGCAGTTATCCCCGCAAACCATCGAAAAAATCTGCCCGGAATTTGAGATTTACGAAACGCTGTTGTCGTTAGACAATAAAAATATATTGGAGTTGGGCTGCGGTAAAGCGGAGCTCACTCGTCAAATCGCCACTCATGGGCAAAACCGCCGCGTCACAGCTACCGAGGTCGATGAAATCCAGCACCAGCAAAATCTACAAATAAAGGACCTGCCCAACGTTACCTTTATCGCCGCCGGCAGTCAGGCAATTCCTGTTGCCAATGACAGTTTTGATTGCGTCCTCATGTTTAAATCTTTACATCATGTACCGACGGACCTGATGGATACCGCTATGTCGGAAGTTGCCCGAGTGTTAAAACCTGGTGGGGTTGCCTATGTATCCGAGCCGATTTTTGCTGGCGATTTTAATGAGGTATTGCGCCTTTTCCATGACGAACAGGAGGTGAGACAACTCGCTTTTGATGCTATAAAAACCGCCGTCGAAAAAGGGCAGTTTAATCTCATTACCCAAGCTTTCTTTAACACCCCGATGGTGTTTCAAGATTTTTCAGAATTTGAACGCAACGTGATTAACGTGTCCCACAGCAATCACCAGCTGGCTCCCGAACTTTTACATCAGGTAAAAACTAAATTTATACAAAACCGAGTACAGGAGAGTTATCCTTTTTTACTGCCTATCCGTGTTGATTTGCTGCAGAAACCGGCTTAAGAAAACTTATAGAACTTACTGAATATTAGCCTTATTCAATTTGCTGTGATCACCGCTTGTGTATCCATATTTTCAGGCCATGCTCCGATATTTTGGGAGGCTCACTAAGTTAGTGCTTACT